>NZ_DASTAT010000071.1 GCF_035712445.1 Oligoflexus sp.
TGTATGATGTATTTCTCGATTCCACTCGGGCACCGATGGATCGCCTCTTGAATATGGATGGTTTGCTCGCGCCTTCCTATGAATGGCAGAAGGAATTGGGAACCCTGCCCTCCATCACTCTATTTGACACAACTCAGCCCATGGACCTTTGGTAAGGCCACTTGCCTGGGCCTTGCCTTGCAACAAATTCCCTGTTCACACGTTCCTGAGATGAGACGAAACGTTGAATAGGGCATCCGCGTTATGATCGAACCTTTGGGATACCTCGATATCATCCTTAAATCGCTGGAACTTTTCAGCCTCATTGGGCTCCTTGTGCTTTTTTTCATGCAGCATAAGGGCTATAGGCGTGCAAGCATCGGGCGCGATTCCTGGCCTACAATTTTGGTTTATAATATTTTGACTCTCGGAGCCTACGGTATCTATTGGCGCCTTAAAGTCACGTACGCCCTTCATTCCCGCGATCGTTTGTCGGGGTGGCAGTGGCTCCTGCTCCTGCTGTTCGTGTTTGTTGTTTATGTCACCGATATCAGGGTTCTGACTATCCTCACGATTTGGGATTTCATCCTGGGCAGTCGTCTCCAGAAGACAACTGGGGAGCAGTTTTCATGGCTGTGGACTTTTGTGTGCGGGCATCTTTATCTTGCAAGTTATGTGGAACGTGAAGCGGATCGCTTGCCTCTTGATTTCCGAGTTGAGCGCCCCGATCGAAGGCCGGGTATTGTGACACTTTACTGCGCTGCGGTTTTGGTGGCTGTGGGGGTTATTGGTGTTTCTTTGTGGGCTCTCGCTCGGCATCGGGCTCAGGAATTTGCGAAGATTCCGAACGAAGCTTTGGACCACAGTGGATACTGGCACGAGGTTCATGAGAAGTACGAGAAGATTTATGCCGAGGATGAAAAGGGTCGTCGTGATGTTTACGTGATGATCAATAGTCCTGAGTTTAATAATGTGAGGGAGTGGGCACGCTTTACTCTCGACACAAAGTTTTACAAGGGGGGGTTCTATACCTATAACTGGTTCAGCTGCGTGGATCGTTATGAGGTGGTGGAAAGCCGGCCGGATCTATTGGTGACCAGGAATGATAACGCTCAGTCTATTGTTGAAAATCGAATTCAGGCTGAGAAATTTGCAGTCAATCGGGAGGATTTTCTTAAGAATGCCACTGTCGCCCGAGGCTGGGAGCTCGGGCAGCTTTTGAGGAGTCCTTGGTCCTGTGAGCTGAGCTTTATCCTCCACGCTTGGAACCAGGCGATCGACTTTAGTCGAGATCTGGTCATGCGGCGCATTTTTCCGGACTGATTCCGCGTTCACGGAAAGGCAAGCTCTGGTCTCCCAAAATCAAATCTCATGAACATACCGCCTCCGTGCATCCAGAGGCGCTTCCGTTCATCAAGATACATATTCGAGATGCTGATCATGCCCCATTCATTGATAAGATCCTTCGAGAAGGGTAGCAAGGTCCACTTTCCCGTCTTATGATCGACCTGAAAGATTCCCCGTATGGTCAAAACAAGGCTGGAATTTTGCTCAAAAGGAATGACCTTGGAGATTTCCGTGACTTCCTCCAAAGGAACCTTAAGCGGAAGGACTTTGCCTGACTTCACGTTGAGTATGGTTTTCTGATAGGCATCTTGGATGCGAACGATCGCATAGATCCAATCGTTCATCAAGGGAACAGCTGAGAACACGTCTTCGAACTTCATATCAAAGTCGGAGTAGTCGATTCGGTATTTTTGGGAGAAGCTCAAGTCCTTGTAACCTACAAAGCCCTGGCCATCAGTTCCCCAGAGACCGTCATCCAAAGGGAAAAGAAGTTGACCGCTGTAAGGAACAGAAAAAATTCCCGCATCCCTTGCAATCAGAACATGACCCCCACCTTTTCGCGTGTAGAAAGCCATGTCTCTCCACGTCTGAAAATCACCTGTCCCAGGTGCGGACGCTTGCTCTTCAGGATAAACGACCGGTTCCCACGGGCCATCCTCTCGCGACACGAAGATCTTAGAACCACTCACTAAGAATACGCTGCCATCCGGCGCTCGATATCCGAAGCTGGCCACGGGCAGCTCGACTTTTGTAGTAGGCTTCCAAACGCCGTCTCTGAGGCCAAACAAGGGCCCTTTGTAATAATTAAAATTCAGCTCCATGGGAATCCCAGGGCTTGACCAGACGCTGTAAAAATCCTTTGTGGATGGAAGTCCCATATCTTCAAGACTGAATGCTGAGAGAGAATTCACTTGAAAGACGTAGGTACCATAAGAGGAATCAGACACTCTTAGGGCGCTCAAGGTCAGTGTCTTCTCACCTGTGATCGACACACTACAGGGAGTGGACTCATCATAACAGCTTAAACCATAAATATTCAGAGGAATTCGAACCCGACTCCCATTGAGAAGTCCTGTTATCCCGTAGTTATCAAACCACCACACCTGCCCTCTGTTATCATAGAGCGGGTAGTATGTCTGAGGCGCTTCGACAATATCAGATGGATAGGGCAAAGCTTCCCATCCATTGATTTTCGGACTCCATACAAAGCGTCCAAAGGTTAACACCCCTGCTGGTGAGAGATGGAACTGATCCCGTAACTCCTGGGTTACGGGCGGCAGAGTCACCTCGACAAAGCCCTTACCATCCAGACGCTGGACAGAGGTTGTTTCGCGCACCTGACCGTTCGAAACCATCCAGACGATGCCGTCGCGATCCTCCAAGAGTCGGCTTTCGTCCTTAATTATCAGTTCTTCCCAGCTCGACATGCCCATCTGAAGGCGATACGCTTTGGAGTTTCCGTAGATCCAGAGGGCGCCTTTCGAATCTTCGTAAACTTGAAAATTTCTGCCAAGATCAGACACTTCCTTGAGCGGAATGAAAGACCAGATGCTATCTCGTCTTTTTGCCAGAGTTGTCACGCCGCTTCCCATGGCATCCTCGACGCCGCAGAGGATCTCGCTCACGCTGCTCTTATAGAGAGCGGAACACTCGGTCGATTGAACCCGATCCCATGTGCGCCCATTCCATTCATAAATCCTGCTTCCGGTTCCTGACGCTGGTTCCGGATTGCCGAGGCCAAGAATTTTTCCATCACGATTCTGTACGAACTCCAGAATGTGCGCACGTCCTGCATCGTCGGACGCCGTCAGAGCCCATTGGTCATCCTGAACCCGATACACATTGTTTTGCTGATGAAGGAAGAGAAAATTCCTCTTGGAATCGGTAAGGACAGACCAGGGTTGATACACCTGAGGCGCGTCCTTTACCGGCTTCAAAGACCATCGACTGGAATTGAGCCAAACTCGGGCCGAAGCGGTTTCGGAATGAGATGCCCCATCATCCACTTTTGCTGTCAGTTTGATCTGGGACATTTGAATGTTCTTCTGTTCCCAAGCTTTTTGAATACTAAACGAGAGGGAAGTATCGCAAGGAACGAAATCACCCATGCTCTGACCCTGGCATCGACCGCTTGTGCAGATAACGCGATCGCCCTTGAGGGCGTCATTCCCTTGAAGCAGAAACTCGACTTTGCACTGAAGTCTTTCCTTAAGCTCGTCCTGGCTTAGGAGCGGATGTGTCAGCTGAACCTGAGCCTCCAGATTCGCATAAGGAAGATCCATGACCTCACCGCCATCGGTATTCCACTGGCTTCTGTTCCACCGGAGTTCGATCCTGGGTGCCTCGGTCGAGACCGCCAGCGTCTGGCATTGCAAGGGACTTGCGTTTTCTGCTTTGTCCTGAGTGTACACAAAGTAATCGAATAATCCCGATTCATTCACAACAACGCTGCGAACTTTCGTGAACATGCTGCGGACAGCGCACTCGCCTGTCGGAATGCATTGTCCTGCGTCTGACCTCTCTCCCCTGCTCGAGGACTTTTCCTTACATACAAAGAGACTGTCGCTGACATTAGCCGGTTGCCAGGGCAACTGATCCCCAGGTTTGAAGACGGGGACTTTAAGCTTTTCATCGACGGGAAAGGCTGAACTCAATAAAGGGCTGGCACGTATGATAATGAGGTCGCAGCTTTCGTTCGGGACCAGAGGGCGGGGACCAGCATCGAAACCATCTGCTGGATCTTCCATGTGTGCCCGTATTCTATAAGTTCCCTCCTCCAGGGAACTTGCGTCGAGCTGCAAGGGAAGAGACAGCTGGGTCGCACCCCAATTTTTCACAAATAAGTCGGTTTCCAGCCGCGTTTTCTGATTCAAGGCGGAAATCGTGATGCGGACAGGAGCCAGCGAGCCTGTGACTTCAATCTTGAAGGGCTGGAAAAACCTGGCGTTGGCGAAAATTCCTTGAGGATCGCACTGAAGACTTGCCTTAACCTCAGGACTTGGGGTCAGGGTGACCTCCGGTTGGGTGAAACTCCAAAGGCTGGCTCGGTGTTCATAAAAAGCGCTAGATCGGGAATCCTTGCTACTGATCAGAACCTGCCCGGACACGGAAGGAAGCTTCACGCAACCTTTCGATGTAACTGGGAGATTATAAGAGATCTTCCGGTCATCGTCTCTAAATACGACACGCAGATTCAAAGCTGACAGTCGGGTCTCTGATTGAGCCTCGAAGTCCGATATCCTGAGGTACTTGCCTTTTTGTACCTCCTCTTTGGCCACTCCACAGTCCAGCGCCAATGATTCTGCTTGATTGCTCAGCCTGTAACAGCCCTGCATCGACATTGCTAGACCGGAAAGTATCACAAGCGGGATCAGACAGCGCAGCAGCATAAATGCTCCAACTCAGAAAAGTCCTCCTCAATATTCCAATAAATGTGCCAGGGATCGGGAACCGCGAAGAGAGACTTCGAAATTTTGATCTTAAATAATTTATTTAACACACTGATTTTGATGCTAAATTTTCGTGCATTTCCCATCATTTGATGACGCCAGGTTTGATGCTTAATTCCCTCGAGCGAATCGCAAAATAGCCGATAGAGATCAATCTTGCGACGACTATTCCGCTCAACAAGGGATCCAGCCATGCAAAGTTCCCATAAGCTTTCAAGGGTCATTTACTGTCTTTTGTTAGGAACTCTGCTGTCCTGCAGCAATGAAACAAGACCAAATCCAGATCAAGTCACACGCCGTGCAGCCGAAGCTGTGCAGGCCCCTGTGCCGAATACGGGCGACCCTGCCAGCAATGAAAGCCCTCAGACCACTACGCAGGATCCTGGAAGCCCTGCATCGCCAGTCGCCCCTCAAGGCCAGGCGCCGACCATGGCGACGAACGTGGCAGCCACTGGGAAGGTCGTCGTTGACTTTACCCCTGTCGCCCCCGTCCCTGCCGGGCGATACGCGCCGTCCAACATCATGGCTGTCTTTGTCACCGATGCGAATAACACTCTGGTTCGAACGCTGTTCGCAACGCCGAGCGGCCCCAGAGCCATGTATCTCAGGCGCTGGCAAAAGCTGACGGGAACTCAGCTCGATGGTTTCACAGGCGCTACGCTGACCGCAGTCGCCAAGCCACCAGTGGACAAGCTCTCTTGGGATATGAAGAATCGTGCGGGAGTGATCGTACCGAATGGGAACTACAAGCTGTGGTTTGAAATCGCCACGGACAATATCCCCGCATTGGCAGCAGACGTGACCAATGCGGCTCTATCGAACGCTCTTCCCATCGATACAGCGCGTGGCTATAAGAACCTGATCGTTCCGATCGTTGTGGGACCGGCTGGCAGCAATAAAACGGACACAACGAATCAGGCTTTCACCAATGTTTCCATTGTGCACACACCTTAAGCATTATCCTTCAACTTGATATCCGACCGCCGCCGCTGAGTTTCCAGCCACTTGCTCAGGAGTTTGTTCATCTCCTCCTGGCGAAGCTGGTTCTCAAGCTGCGGCTTCAGCTTCACGTATTCATCGCTTCCCGAGAACTCACGCTTGGCGACGTAGAAAATCGAATAGCCCATGGGCGTTTCGATGGGCCGGGTGTAGCGGCCTTCTTCGAGTTCACGGATGGCGTTTTGGAAAAGTGGTGCAAGGTCTTTCAGGAAGACCTGGGGCATCAGTCCACCGTTCTCGCGGGCGGATTCGTTGTCGGAATAGATCTTCACAGCTTTCTCGAAAGGCATGCCGCCTTCGATTTCCTGATAGACTTTTTCCACGAGCTGCTTTTTACCGGCTTTCACAGCATCCACCGCACCGGGAGGAACGGCGATCTGCAGCTGACGCAGGGTCAGGCGAATGTTTTCCGCCATCGTTCCCGAGTTGCGCAGATAAAAACTCTGCACATCGCGATCGGTGATCTTCACCTGGGGCAGGATTTCACGGCCCTGGAATTGATTGATGATCATCTGGGTGCGGAAGTCTTCCCGATACTGGTCATAGGTCATTCCCTGCTGGCCCAGAGCTTCCATCAGCTGCTCGCGCGTCAGGTTACGACGGGCGAGGAAACTTTTGATCTCCTCGTTCAAGGCTTCCTCGGTGACTTCGATATCGAGTTCATCCGCTTTCTGCATGATGAGCTTTTTATTGATCAGATCCTGAATCGCAACCTTGGCAGGTGGATCATTTTCCTGAGCGGGCCAGGGCGAGACTTCCACCAAAGGTCCCTTCTCGACCTTGCTCTGCACTTCGCTGGCGGTGATGGCCTGACCATTCACTTCCGCCGCGAGCCGATCGATCAGCTGCTCCGCAGCCGGGGCCGTGGGAACGCTCAAAACCACGGGACTGCTCAGCAGCACCATAGCAGTGACAATATGACGCTTTAGAGCGCTCGTGAAGACTTGATTGGTATGGTGTTGAGAGCCATTTCTACCCATTTTTTATATTCCTCGTCCTCTCGCTTTTTCCTCAGGATATCCTGAATGCGCCCTTTGGCGGCTTCAAAGCCCAGATCGGCTTTGGGGAACTTTCGTTCTAGCATAATAATGTGGAAACCATAAGTTGACTTTAAGATTCCCTGGATTTCACCGGGCGCCATTTCAAAGGCCACATCGAAAACCGAGGGCATATCCGACTTGGCAAAAGGTCCAAGCCGGCCACCTTCCTTGGCCTCAGGCGAAATGGAAAGCTCGCGGGCTATGCTTTCGAAATTGCTCGTATTCACCCGAGCCCTGACTTTCTTCGCTTCGGATTCCGACGCCAAAACGATCTGGCGTATGGTGACCCGAGCGGGCTCATGAAATTCACTCTTGTGCGACTGATAATATTCCTTGAGTTCAGGCTCAGTCAGTTTGATATTCCCGGCAATCCGCTCCTTCATGTACTGATCCAGGATATCCTTCTCACAGAGCATGTTCTTCAGCTGATTGCGGGTTTTTTCATGAGCGAAAAGATCACCCTGCCCCTGCACGGTGCTGGTCCACTGCTCAAGGCAATGCATAAAGCGGCTCGGCTCGTTGATGTTGAATTGCTGATCCGAGGCAATGAACTGATAAAGAAGTTTGCGTTCGATGAGATCGGCCATGATCTTGTTATAAAGTTCAAAGATGGGCTTCTGCGGAGGCTGCGCTTCCCCGCTTCCCCCCTCCTGGCTTGGAGCGGCATTCAGCTGCTTCAAATAAAAATTGTATTCCCACTCGATATCCTGATGCGTGATCAGGTAGTCACCGACGTAAACGGTGAAATCAAGATCCTCAAGCGAGGCGTCCTGCGTCTGCTTGCCAAGGAAAAAGGTGCCTGTATGAAAGATCTTCCATGTGAAGTAACCCACCAGGAAACAGCCGATCCAGGCCCCCAAAATCACATAACGTTTCCTGAACATGGACCCTCCTTAGGCTTCCAGAGTCAAAGGCAAAAGAACCTCGATCAGGCGCTGCAGGTTCCCCCCATGAGGCACCTGTTTCAGATGAATCATCAAACGGAAATCCGCGGTCAGGCTCAGCGTGCCCGCATGCTTCTGCACGGCTTCGGTCAGACGTCTGATATGGTCCTCTTTAAGCTGCGCAAAACGCAATTCAAAGAGTCCCTCGCGAAGCTGCTGCAGCTGCTGCACGCGGAGTTTTCGCAGAATAACTTTGAGAGCAGCGACCTGGAACAGACACTGGGCCTCATCAGGCGGCGGTCCGAAGCGATCCCGCGACTGCTGCACAAGGCTCTCCACTTCCGCCACATCCCGCGCACTGAAAAGCGTCTTGTAAAGCCAAAGGCGCTGTTTCTCTTCGGCGACATAAGCCGCCGGCAGCGAGGCCGAAACCGGCAGTTTGATTTCCGGATCGATCTCGGGCTCGATATCCCGCCCCCGCAGCGAATCCATTTCCTTTTCCAAAAGCTCCATATACATATCAAAGCCAACATCCGCGATGTGGCCGGACTGCTCGCCACCCAAAAGATTGCCCGTGCCGCGCAGCTCCATATCGTAGCTGGCAATCTGAAAGCCGACTCCCAGCTCCTGATGGGCTGCCAGGATCTCAAGCCGCCGCCGCGCATCATCACGATCCGCCAGAGCCCCTCTGGTCAGAAACCAGGCATAGGACTGCCGGCTGGAACGCCCCACCCGACCGCGCATCTGATAAAGCTGGGCCAGCCCGAATCTATCGGCGTTGTTGATGATGATGGTGTTGACGTTCGGCATATCGATTCCGGATTCGATAATGGTCGTGCAAAGCAGGACCTTATACTTCTGCTGAATGAAATCTATTATAACCGATTCCACGTTGTTTTCCTGCATCTGACCGTGGGCGATCGCTATACTCACGCCGGGCAGCAGTCTTTCCAGGAAATTTTTCACCTCGGCAATGTCCTGGACGCGGTTATGGACGAAGAAGACCTGACCGCCGCGGGATACTTCCTGTTCAATGGCTTTTTTGATCAGCTCGTCCTCGAAGGGCGCGATATAGGTCCGAATCGCAAGACGCTCGGTGGGCGGGGTTGCGATGACCGAAATATCCCGTATCCCGAGCAGCGACATATGCAGCGAGCGCGGAATGGGTGTGGCCGTCAGAGTCAGGACATCACAGGAGGCCTTGATGTTTTTGATAGCTTCCTTATGCCCGACACCAAAACGCTGCTCCTCATCGACAACGAGGAGTCCGAGGCGGCTCGGCTTCACATCCTTCGAAAGCAGCCGATGCGTTCCGATCAGGATATCCAGCTTCCCTTCATTAAAGGACGTGATCGTCTGCTTCATCTGTCCGGCCGGGACGAAGCGATTGGCAACGCCCACTTCGATTCCATAGTTTTTACAGCGGGCCTTGAAGGTCTCGTAATGCTGATAACTCAAAAGCGTGGTCGGGGCCAGGACCATCACCTGCCCTCCGTCCAAAGCCACCCGCATGGCGGCGCGCAGGGCGACCTCGGTCTTGCCGAAGCCGACATCACCGCAGACAAGGCGATCCATCGGCTGTTCCGACGAAAGGTCGTTATTCACCTCATCAATGGCCTTTTGCTGGTCGGAGGTTTCCACATAAGGGAAATCCGCTTCAAACTGATAATAAACATCCGTGGGCGGACTGAAGGGATCGCGCTTTTCCAATTTCCGCTGGGCATAGATCTTAAGAAGCTGATCCGCCATATCCCGAATGGCTTTGCGGGCCTTGGCCTTGCGCTTCTGCCAGCCTGAAGACTGGAGCTTATCCACGGACGGCTGCAGCTCTTCATCAATCTTGCTCGCATAGCGCTGCAGAAGATTCAGGCGGTGAACCGGCAGATAGAGGCGATCCTGATCCGCATACTCCAGAATCAGAAAATCCGTCTTCACACCCGCGACTTCCATGGTCCGCATTCCGATGTAGCGACCGATTCCATGATCGACGTGAACAACAAGGCTTCCGGGCTCGATATCGTTGAAGGATTTAAAGGCGTTGGCGGCGGACTTGGGCTTTCTTTTGGGGACCTGGTAGTTCTCGCTGAAGATCTGATGCTCCGGCAGGATCAGTAGGCCTTCGCGTTCCTCCCAGATCATCTGCGGTGTGTTTCCCACCGCTATCGCGACCGCATGCTTCCACCTGGGTCTTGATTCCAGGCTTTCCACGCCCTTTTCCGTGAGTATGGAAAAGGGAATGTGATGATGCTGCAAAACGCTCTTCATGCGCAGAATATGTTCTTCCTGCCGAACCAGGATCAGAGCCTGGCGGGCGGCATTCGGGAAATCGGCCAGACGCTCCATCCAAAAATTCACGCTGGCCTTTTCCGTGGCGGCCGGAGGCACAAGATCGGTGGGAAGAAGACTCGCAAGACGCCAGGTCTCGACCCCTTGCCTTTCGCTCAGAAGGCCCCATTCGATCGAAGAGGGAGCGGCCTCCAGTTTCGCCTGGAATCGTTCCATGGAAAGAAAATGTTCATGCGGATCAAAGGATGGCCGCTTCGCCAAACGATCATCCTGGTATTCGGCCTGGATTTTCTGCAGAAACTGCTGCAGCCTTTCCTGGCAGACATCAAGCGAATCGACAAAGACCAGTCGATCCTTCGCTCGCATGAAATCCAAAAGGCAGGCCCCGCGACGCTCCCGAAAGACGGGCAAAAAGAGCGGAATTTCGCCAATCGCATGCCCTGCGGCAAAGGCATCCACAAGACCCTGGCGATCAGATGTATGCAAATCCTGATCGAGCAAAGCCTCATAAAGTTTCTGAGCATCGGCCGCCCGCCGCTCCCTGGGCAGGACCTCCTCCCACACCGGAGCGAGCCAAAAACCCTCATGGTGGTCTTCCGAAAGTTGGGTCTCGGTCGCGAAACGCCGAATGCTGATCAAAGTGTCAGCCATGAATTCAAGGCGCATGGGGCCTTCGGCAGCGGGACTGAAAACATCCAAAAGCATCCCACGCACTGCAAACTGCCCGGCTTCCTCGACCTGGGCCACCTGCCGATATCCCTGCTCCAGAAGGCGGCTGATCAGGGCATCCACGTCGTATTCCTGCTCTTTTTCCAGATAAAGCAGAGCTTCCTGCAGCTGCTGGGGATCACTGGTTTCCTGCACGAGCCCGGCGAATGAAACAAGACAGAGTCTAAGGCGCTGCCGCGTGGAAAGAAGTCCCGAGAGTACACGCATACGTTGATGACGAAGATCACTTTGATTGGCATGACGCTGCAGGCCCCAGAGCGAAAGGGCCTGAACGCTTGGGATATCGTCCTCCAGCTTGCAGTTGACCCGCAAGACTTCCTGCCACTCATGCAGACGCTTCGGATCCGCGACGACAAGAATAAGGCACGCATCGTCGCTCTTTTGCGAACTTTGATAGTGATGCGCCAGAGCCGAAGCCAGCCAACACTTTTGCCCTTCCTGCAAACCCATGATCTGCAGCTTTTTCCGCAGCTGTTCGGGAGCCAAAAGGCTGTCGTAAAGACTTGATATACTCGAATGCACTTGCACCTGATTCACACCTTGTCGTGCGTACTTTGAAAAAAACCCCGAGGGCTCCAGCACCGCTACTTGAGACACCTCAAGAAATACTATAGAAGTCTAAACAAGAAATTTCACCCTCCGCGTATCGCACAGAGTGCAATCCCTATGAGGACACGATGGAAACAAAAGGCAAGGTCATAGCGAACAAACGTCTACTGGTTGCCAACCGGGGCGAGATTGCCATCCGCATCTTTCGCGCCGCCACCGAACTGAACATGCGAACCGTGGCCCTTTATAGCCACGAGGATCGCTTTTCCGTCCATCGCTTCAAGGCCGACGAGGCTTATAAAGTCGGCAAAAAAGGGGACCCGCTGGGCGCGTACTTGAACTGGCAGGAAATCATCGAACTCGCTGTCGAGAAAAACATCGACTTCATTCACCCAGGCTATGGTTTTCTATCTGAAAACGCTGATTTCGCCAAGGCCTGTGCCGACGCCGGGATACTCTTTTGTGGTCCGTCAGCGCACGTCTTGAATCTTTTCGGGGATAAGCTGGCAGCCAAGCAGGTTGCCAGGGAATCCGGCGTGGCTGTTATCCCCGGGACCGAGCAGCCCGTGGAAACCCTGGAGGAGGCCCGCCGCTTCTGTGCCGAGATCGGTTATCCTGTGACCCTCAAGGCTTTGTCCGGAGGCGGAGGCAAAGGCATCCGAGCGGTGAAAAACGAAGATGAGCTGGTCGAGGCCTTTCAAAGAGCCCGCTCGGAAGCGATGAGTTCCTTCGGCCGTTCTGAGGTGTATCTGGAAAAAAATGTGCAGCACGCCAAGCATATCGAGGTCCAGATCGCAGGTGATAAGACAGGGCAGATCATTCACCTTTATGAACGGGATTGTTCGGTCCAAAGACGTCATCAGAAAGTGGTCGAGGTCGCCCCGGCCCTGGGCATCAGCAGCAAAACCCGCGAGGCGCTGCTGAAGGATGCGGTGAAAATCGGTCAGCACGTGAATTACGTGGGTGTCGGCACGGTGGAATTTCTGGTCGGTGAAGACGGTCAGCATTATTTCCTGGAAGTGAACCCACGCATTCAGGTCGAACATACCGTCACCGAGATGATCACCGGCGTCGACCTTCTGCAGATGTCGATCATGCTCCCTGCGGGTCGCAGCATGAATCACCCGACCATGAGCATCCGCTCGCAGGACGATGTGCGGCAGCGCGGGGTTGCGATTCAGTGCCGTGTGACGTCGGAAAACCCTTCGAAAAACTTTGCGCCTGATACGGGCGTGATCCTTGCCTATAGACCGGCCCAGGGTTTTGGAATCCGCCTGGATGAAGGCTTCGGCAACTCCGGGGCCATTGTCACGCCTTACTACGATTCGCTTTTGGTGAAGGTCACTGCGCATAGCGTCGACCTTTACGGGGCTGTGCAGAAGATGATCCGGGCGTTGAATGAATTCCGGATCCGCGGGGTGAAGCATAATATCCCTCTGCTTCTGAATATCGTCTCGCATCCGAAGTTTGCCAAGGGCACCATTGATACGAGCTTCCTTGAGCAGCATCCGGAGGTCTTCGATATCCAGCAGCCTCGCGACCGTGCGACCAAGATTTTGAAGTACATTGCCAATGTCACCGTGAACAACCCGCACAAACTTCACTCCAAGATCAACCCGCGGGAGCCGGATTGCTATAAGCTTGAAACCAAGGGTTTGCCGACGCAGAACATCGTTACGGCCAAGCAGGTCTTTGATCAAAAAGGGGTGAAGGGCCTTCAGTCCTGGATCATGGAGCAGAAAAAACTCCTGATCACCGACACCACCATGCGCGATGCGCACCAATCGCTTTTTGCCACGCGCCTCAGAAACTATGATATTTTCCAATCCACAGCCTACTACTCCAAAGCCACGCCCGGATTCTTCTCGCTCGAATGCTGGGGTGGCGCGACTTTTGACACCTGCATGCGCTTTTTGAAGGAAGATCCCTGGGAACGCCTGGCCCATCTGCGCGAAGAGATCCCCAACATCCTCCTTCAGATGCTCCTGCGCGGGGATAATGCGGTGGGTTACACCAATTATCCTGAATGGGTGATCCGTGATTTCATTCGGCTTACCAAGGAAGCCGGACTCGATCTTTTCCGTATCTTCGACTGTCTCAATAACCCTGAGCAGATGGCTGTCGCCATGGACGAAG
This sequence comes from Oligoflexus sp., assembly GCF_035712445.1. Classification (NCBI taxonomy): domain Bacteria; kingdom Pseudomonadati; phylum Bdellovibrionota; class Oligoflexia; order Oligoflexales; family Oligoflexaceae; genus Oligoflexus; species Oligoflexus sp. The sequence continues at coordinate 13,399 of NZ_DASTAT010000071.1, forward strand.
TGAAAAAGCGTGGTGCGATCGCCGAGGCTTGTATCTGCTATACAGGTAACATCCTGGATCCGAACAACACCAAGTACACTATCCCCTATTATGTGAACATAGCCAAACGGCTGGAAAAAATGGGCTCGGACATCCTTTGCATCAAGGATATGGCGGGCCTTCTGCGTCCGCGCGCGGCCTCGATTCTTATCCAGGCTTTGAAGGAAAGCATCAGCATTCCCATCCACCTGCACACGCACGCCACATCCGGCAGTTCCGAAGCCATGCTGCTGGCCGCGGCGGAAGCGGGCTGTGATATCGTCGACGGTGCGATCAGCTCCATGTCGGGCCTCACATCACAGCCCAGCATCAACGCAATCGTGGCGAGTCTGGAAGGAACCGACCGCGCGCCTGAGCTTTCCATTCGAAATCTGGATGAACTCAGCCGCTTCTGGGAATCTGTCCGGGCTCAGTACCATGCCTTTGACCCTGGCATCAAAGCGACGTCGACCGATGTTTATGAACATGAAATCCCTGGCGGGCAGTACAGTAACCTCTACGATCAGGCGCAGAAGGTGGGTGTGAAATCCACAGAGTTCTACGAACTCACCCGCCGCTATCAGGAGGTGAATACTCTTTTCGGGAATATCGTCAAGGTCACGCCGTCCTCGAAAGTCGTGGGCGACATGGCCCTGCTTCTGCAAAAGCATGGCATGACAGGGCCGGAGCTCATGGAACGGAAGCCGGCGCTTGATTATCCCGACTCCGTGATCAGCTTCTTCAAAGGGCACATGGGCGTGCCCTACGGTGGATTCAATGACGAGCTGCGCGCCCTCATCCTTGGACCCAATCCCCCCGCTCCGGAAAAGCCGCCTGTTACCAATGATGACAGCTTCGACAAAGCCCGGGCTGAACTGACCCGCATTCTGGAAACCGCGCCGCATGATCGCGATGTACTTTCCTACCGGCTCTATCCGAAAGTCTTCAAGGAATACCTCACGGATATGCGGGACTATGGAGATGTCGCGGGCCTTCCGACCGATGTCTTCTTCTATGGCCTTCCCACCAATCGCGAAGTCGAAGTGGAGCTGGAGCCTGGAAAAACCCTGATTATCAGCATCTCCGGCATCACGGAGCCGGATCGCGACGGCGTGCGCAGGGTCTTCTTCCAGTTGAATGGTTATCCAAGGACGCTCGAGATTCTGGATGAATCCGTCGCGGCCCCGGGTAAAAACCGCCCGAAAGCCGATAGCATGAACACACTTCATATCGGGGCGCCCATGCCTGGAAAAATCCTGGAGGTGCGGGTGACTCCCGGCCAAAGCGTGGACAAATCCCAGGTGGTGATGGTGACCGAATCCATGAAAATGGAGTATGCGATCAGCGCCAAGGTTGGAGGCAAAATCAAGGCGGTTCTCGCCAGCAAAGGCGAGCTTGTTCAGGAAGGTGACCTTCTGATCGAGCTTGAAGGCTAAGCCTTCCCCTGCTTTCCCGAAGCCGCCACGTAGCGCATAAAGACCAAAACACCGGCCCAGGCCAGGATCACAAGGATGCTGATGATCTGGGCCGGTGACAAATAATCCGTAAATATCTGCCCGCGATCATCCCCGCGGTAGAACTCCAAAACAAAGCGTGTGATCGCATAGCCGACAATCCCTATGGTTCCGATTTCTCCGGGTCGCCGCTTTAAAAGCGTTCGCTTTGACCAGCTGTAACCTGCAATGGTCAGGCAGACCGCTGCCTCTATGAGCTGCACGGGATAACGGTAAAGCTCATCGTTCAGGTTGGGAAACTTCACGGCCCAGAACGGTATCTCGGATTGATTGGGAAGGGGCAGGCCGTAATCATCACCATTCAGGAAACAACCGATGCGACCAATGGCAATGCCAAGCATGAGGGACGGCAGAGTCAGATCCGCCAGACGAATGATGGAAAGTTTTTTCCAGTGCGCATAAAGTATGGCCGCAAACGCGGCCAGCAGAATTCCACCGTAAAGCGTCATGCTGCCGAGCTCAAAGAACCCGCTCAGGCTTTCCCCTTCCAGAATTATGGAAAGCCCGCGCGCGCCCGTATATCCCGCGATATAAGCGATTAGAAACAGCGAATCCAAGGACCTTGCCTGACCCTCAGGCCAGGCGAGCTTCCCCCAAAGACCAAGCGTCCACCAACCCATAAGGGCAGCCAGCACAAAGAATGCATGCCAGCTCGGAACGACAAAGCTGCCCCATTGAAACAGGATTGGATGCATACGCCCCCCGCATATTTAAGATCCCAGATTCTGCTGTTTCCAACTTGCAATCCCAAGCTGCTGCAGTGAAGCCGCGGCTGAACCGAGGCCCAGAAGCAGGAGCAAAAGACTGATTACCCATCGTCCTTGCGCAGCGCTGAGAGCAGCGAACCCGAACGTGCTCAGCACGCTCCAGGCCGTCCATATCCGAAGGCGCATAAACCAGCCCGCGATGCCGCAGGGTGAATCCCGGTCGCTCCACAAAAGTATATGATCGTCCGGCAGCTCCTTTCTCGGCCAGTCCTGATAAAGCCAGCCTAGGGCTAAAAATCCAAGAATGGTCAGGACCCAGACCCCAAGAGTATGCTGTCCATCCAGACCCGCGCGCGCATCCATGAACAGGAAGTAAAGGATCGGCGGCAGGAGCAAAAGGCTTCCTTTATAGCTTAAACTCCGCTGCACGCTCGCCTGCACGCCTGAAACAAGGACTGATGCCAAACAGCCCAGGATCAAAACAGCCGCAAAAATCTGCTGATTGAAAGGGCTCAGTCCACCGAGGATGGCCGGCATCAGCTGCCAGGCTGCGAAGATGATGGCAAAGCGCATTTGAAGCGACCAGCGCCGATGATCCTCGGGCCTCACGACATCCATGAGATCCACAAACCCTTGCTGAAAAGGAGGAAGGCCAAACTTCAAACAAAGACCGATGAGAAAGAGAAAGCCGGCCAGCACCGGCCGGATGCGGTCCAGCTCGACCGAGGGCAGCGGATAAAAAAGATTCTCCACAATCGGATGCACACCCGAGAGCGCCACCGCGGTTCCAATCAGCAGCCAGCTTAAGAACCAGCTCATGCTGACTTTGATCCAGGCTTCACGCAGGGCATCCGTGGATCGCCGCGAAAGAAGATCGAAGAGTAAAATCAGAACCAGAACCTCGACACCCACCCACGCAGCCAGGGGCTCATCCAAAGCGAGCGCCAGGATCCACGGTAAAAGAAAAAGCGTATCCAAAAGCATAAGCCATGCACTGCGCTTCGACGAGGGTTCGGATGCATGCGGCACGAATCCCGGCACAGCCACGAGCCAGACCATTACGATCGGATAAAACCAATTGGGAAGACTCATCGCTGCACTCCCGGCGTCTGCATGAAATAGCCGAGTACAGTCAGCAGGAGAAGGGCGAGCAGAACGAAACGTATCTGTTTGGAAGTGTCGCCAGTCATCTTGGTGCTCAGGACGGAGCCGATGACCTGAAGCGCTTGCAGGATCCCTTTCATCTTCACCCTTTCAACCGACGCAATCGATCCATTGTCATTTCATCCCAGTCCGGCCACTTACGGGCCACAGCAGCCGAGAGGAGAATGAGCCAGCCAATATTCAAAAGAACAAGCGTTGTTCCCAGCCAAAAGCTCGGAGCTTGCGACAGCCATATTTCATTCTGGGCGATCACAAGCGGAAGGAAACACCAGGGAAGGTACTTGACCCTTTTTAAACGCATGAGCAAAAAAAGGCTCAGGATGAGAAATACTATCATCAGGTCCACCAAACTGAAGGACAGACACCACAGGCGACGCAGCCCGTTCCCAAAATACAGCCAAAGAGACCGAAAAACCAGGGTTCTTCAGTCCCCTGCGTCCCTGCCTTCGCATCCGTGCCTGAAGTGCGACCCGCCCAAGCCTGACAACTGCGCCTGCAGCACGATCCGCCCAAGCCTGCGGCAGCTGCGCCTGCGGCACGACCTGTCTCCACCTCCTCTTGCTTCGCTCGCGACCGTCCCCTATGATCGGGTTTTGTAGCTTGCATTAAAGGTCTTTTCGACGTGGGGGCATTTTGTCGAACAACACACCTGCAGCCAAAATCACAGTATTAGGCTCCGGCAACTTCGGGACCTGTCTTGCGCATCACCTTGCGCAGAAGGGAACTCCGGTCGTGATGTGGGGCCGTTCCCAACTGATCGCCGACAGCATCAACACCAAACATCGGAATCCCAAATACCTGAGTCATATAGAATTGTCGCCTCTTCTGAGCGCAACCACCGAACTCAGTGACGAACGCCTTAAAAACACCGAATTTCTAATCCTGGCGATTCCCACCCAATCGCTGCGGCAGGTCCTTGAGACTCTGAAGGGACGCATTCGTCCGGACACAGTGATCGTGTGCGCGGTCAAAGGCATCGAGAATGATACGCTCTGTTTTCCCTATAACATCATTCAGCAGGTGCTTGGAGAAAACTATGCGACGCAGACAGCCATCCTTTCCGGTCCCAGCTTTGCGATCGAGGTCGCCGAGCAAAGACCCACGGCCGTGTCCGTCGGCTGCATGGATAAGCAGGTCTGTAACCGGGTCCAGGAACTTTTCCACACGGCTTACTTCCGCGTTTATACCCTGGATGATCCCATGGGGCTTGAGGTGGCCGGCGCTCTGAAAAACGTCATTGCCGTGGCCGCAGGCGCCGCGGTGGGACTGGGCATGCAGCAGAATGCACGGGCCGCCCTCCTGACCCGCGGGTTGGCCGAAATCACGCGCCTCGGCGCCATGCTCGGTGCGCAGCCTTTGACGTTTATGGGGCTCGGGGGTGTAGGTGATCTCTTTCTGACCTGTACCTCGGAAAAAAGTCGGAACTTCACCGTGGGCTATCGCCTTGGCAAAGGTGAACAGCTCGATGTCGTTTTGAAAACGCTTGGATCGGTGGCGGAAGGCGTCTGGACCGCGCGCGCCGCTTATAATCTGAGCCAGAAATTGGGTGCGGATACGCCGATCATCAGCGCCGTGCATGGCGTTCTATTTCAAGGGAAGACGATTTCGGAAGCGCTCTATGGGCTTTTGAATCGGGATATGAAGGCGGAAGTGCAGCTGCCGCAAGGAACGAAGCCGCACGCATGAACGTGCGGCCGCTTTTTCAACCCTGATCACCCGGCTGAAGTTTTTCACTCAGCTTGGGCTTGGCGCTGAAGTTTTCAAGGAGCGAGCGTGGGGCCTTATAGAAGGCATCCGTACCCACCTTCATAGACACATGCTCCGCATCCCCCTCGATTTTCCAGATCGAAGCCTCCACGGTCTTGCCATCCTTGAAGGTGAATTTGGTGGAATGAAGAGGAGCACCCTTCATCAGAGCCAGCGCCTCATCAGCCGTCAACACCACCGCGGCTTTGGCAAATTCGAAATCAACCAGCAAAAGTCGGATGAAATCAGCCTTGTCTCCGCCTTCCTTGGTCTGCCATTCGCCGTCCTTTCTTACGTAAACCTTGCCGTCCACATCCACCTCGGTGGCCTCGGTCGAGTTGAAGCTGAACATGGCCTTATTCTGGAAATCAGCCAGGGATTTCTTCAGACCATCCTTCATCTTCTTATCGAGCACGATAATGCCGTCGTAACCGGGAACCGTGGTGTAGATGTCCTCGCCGTTTTGCATGAAGGCATACTGAGTCAGCTGGTCAGCACCGCCGGTCAGCACAAGAGTCGCAAGACGCGTTGTGCCGGGCTTTTTACCGCTCAGAGCCTCTTTCAAAGCCGGGGAAGGATCGTCCATGAATTTGGCCACGCGCTGATTCTCAAAAAAGCTCAGGAACTGCTTCACCTCGGTCGCATCCGCCTTGAAGGGCTTCGGCGTTTCGATGGACCAGTCTTTATCCTGACGCTTCAAGGAAATCAGCGGCTCATTCTGATACTGGTAGCTGATGGCCTTCACCTGGTCCATGTTCGGCCAGCGAAGACTTTTGTCACGGAAATCGAAGAGCTCTTTGTTGCTGGCCGTGAACGCGTAATGATTGACGAGATAAACATTGTTCGTCTCATCAACTTTCGCATAGCTGCTGTAACCGACAGGGCTTTTGGCCCCGATGCGAATCGTGGTTTCCTTGCCGTCCTTATCCTTCATAGCCACGGTGACTTTCGGCTGATCAAGACCGTATTCCTTCAGCTTGTCACCGGCCGCTTCAAAACTCTTTTCAAACTTCAGCTCTTCAAAAGTTTTCAGGAGCCGGCCCACGCCTTCCGCATCACCAGGATAGGCAATCGGGGAAAGAACCTTCCATTGATTACCTTCCTTGGCCATCTGCACCTGAACCGTCCGGCCGTCATCGACCTTGGTGTAGTTGAGGCTGGTGATCTCATCCGGCTTGAAGGTCAGAAGCTTGTTTTTCAGCTCCTTTTCCTTGGTCTCAACTTTCGTCTGCCACTCATCCCAGTACGCGATTCCGCCCAGACCCAGGAGGACCACGCTGAAAATCAGGGGTTTGACAAAGGTCTTCATTAGGCTCTCCTTCTCCGCATCCAATAGAATACGCCCGCACCCAGAAAGCTGGTGGGATACACATAAGCCAGGAAGAGGAGCAGGAACTGGCTCGACGCCGTGGTCAGATCCAAAGTACTCCTGTCACCGTCCTTGGCCCGGATGGAAATAAAATCCTCATCCTGAGTCAGATAGTTGATCGCATTCAAAAAGAGATCAACGTTCTCCTGGCGCTGGGCCCCGAGGTTACTGGCGAGCTGCGCTGAACCGCCAACGAAAACCCGCAGTTCCTTGGCCGCATTGCCCTGCGAATCACCTTTAACGTCAGCCTGAGCATCCTTATTCGCTTCATTCGTGGCGACCTTGGCGCCACCGACCTTGCCGCTTGCGGCACCGAAGACATCGAACGAGCCCTCGACGATACGGTCTTCGGTCAGATTCTTAAGGTCAGCCTGCGTTTTCACGCCGGTCACCTTCACAATGATCTGGGAGGACTTGGCCAGACCAACAGGCTTAAGCTGAAGTTTATTGTCATTCACGATGTCGATCGACCGGGTATTGGCCGTCATCAGGGCGACTCCACCGCGTTTGACAAAATCCGCAGTGACGGGCGAGAAGCTGTCAAAGTCGGTGACGATCGCATTGTTCTGACCCAGGACCTTGGCGCGTTCATCACCCGGGCGGATGATCAGAAGGTCATCATTGAAGCGGAAACCCACGGACTCGACCAGCTTGTTCAGGTTCGGCACGGGCGTCAGCGCATCGACAAGAACCATCAAAGGCCGGGCGCTTTGCAGATACTGCTCCAGCACAGCCAGCTCGGAAGGCTGCAGGTCATACTTCGGTCCTGCGATCACCAGAAGATCCGCATCGGCTGGAATGGAGGTGGTTTCAAGAAGGTTCAGCTCTTTGACCACAAAGCGTTCCGATTCCAATTCCTGCTTCGCGGCCGAATAGCCCAGAGCTTCCTGGTTACTGAGTTCCGGTTCGCCATGGCCTTTGGTGAAGTAGATGGTCTTATCCTTCTCCTTCATCACCCGTACCAGCGCGTTGCTCATCTTTTCTTCGGTGAATGAAGTCAGACGGGCTTCCTGTTTTCCGTATTTAAATATCACGGTATCCACGGTCGTGATGTTCTCGGCCATGGCGCGGGTCGGATCGGTCTGAGGATCTATGTACTCGACCTCAAAGCTGCCGCCCTTCAGCTCATAAAGCGAAAGGGCCTTACGGAACTGGTTCTTCTTCATCTCATCCTGGAAAAACGCCAGAACCTTGACCGGCTCTTTGCGTTCTTTCAGCTGATTCACCAGCTTCACCGATTCCGGACTCAGGGTGTTGATCCCTTCCTTGGTCACGTCGAAGCTTTTATTGAAGCGATCACGGCGACTCAGGTAGCCGGCACCAATGGCCAGAAGAACAGCCAGAAGCACGCTGAGCCCTTGACTCATGCGGTGGCGGCTCCCCTTGCGGGTGAACATCGTTTTCAAGCGTTTGCCATCCAGGACGACCCAGACGCTGATCGCGAGCGCGGCCAGAATCCAAAGGACGATACTGACCAGCGGAAATTCCTTGTAAGCGCGACCTGTAGCCAAAGCCAGAACCGCGGTAAAGACACCCAGAAAAGGCAGAAATAGAAGACCACTGCGCATTGCCAATTACCTCCAACGCTGCGATTCGACGGCGACGTTTGTGAAATAAAGAAAAAGACTGATGAACGCGACGAAGTAAGTCACGTCTGCGACCGTGATCAGACCATTGAAAAAGTTATCAAGGTGCGTGGTGGCCGCCAGGTATTTCACAAACTCTTCCATCATGCCGGTGCTCGAAATATTGGGTGCGATCCAGGTCAGGATCAGCAGCAAAAAGAGTCCGAAGACGGTGAACATGAACGCCAGAAATTGATGACTGACCATCGACGAGATCCAAAGACCGAAAGCCACCTGCGAGCACATGAGAAGGAAAAGGCCAAGGTAGGAACTCAGGATGGGTCCGAATTCAGGATTGCCGTATTTGAAAAGGAAGATAGGGAAAACCGAGGACGCGAGCAGAACCATGCCCAGGACGCCGGCAGCGGACAGGAACTTGCCGAGCACGATCTGGGTGGACGAGACAGGCGCCGTCATCAGAAGGCGGTGAACCTGCGTTTTCTTTTCCTCCGCGAACGAGGCCATGGTCACTGCGGGCACCACGAAGAGCAGGATGAAATGGAGGTTCTGAAAGATGGCCGTCAGCAGCTGACTCAACTTGGGCGTCTCGCCGCCCATCTGCATGGCCTGATTCTGCAGGTCAAGAAAGGTCGTGCAGAAGGACTGAAAGAACATACCCATGAAAATGAGCAGAAACCAAAAGGTCACCGAACCTTTGATGGATGAAAAATAAGCCTTCAGATCGCGCTGAGCAATCGTCAGTACAGCTCCCATGTTTGACTTTCCTCCGGTTGATTAGTGGGTCAGTTGGAAGAACACGTCTTCCAGCTTCTTCGACTTCACGGCCAGCTCCTGCAGACCATGACCGCCGTTCAGAACTTCCTGCGCCACGCGGTCCAGCACCTGATCCTGATCAGCTGTGCGGAAGGTGATGGTCTCGGCGCTTTCCGACTCCAAGGTCAAAGCGCTGAGAGACGGCAGGCTTTTCAGTTTTTCCACCAGGGCCGAGGCCCCCTGACGAACGCGCAGTTGATACTGACGACCGGATTCCAAGCGGGAGACCAGCTGCTGATGGGTTCCCTGCTCGACCACGCGGCCGTGGTCCACGATCACGATCTGATCGCAAACGGATTCCACTTCCGAAAGAATGTGGGACGAGAAAAGTATGGTGTGCTGACCTTTGAGGGATTTGATCAGCTCGCGAATCTGGACGATCTGGTTCGGGTCCAGGCCTTCGGTAGGTTCGTCGAGGATCAGGACTTCAGGATCGTGCACCAGCGCATGCGCCAGCCCCACCCTTTGCTTATAGCCCTTGGAAAGCTGACCGATCAAACGGTTCCGCATATCGGTGATTTCCAGCTTTTCCATCAGCTCCAGCGTTTTCTGCTTCGCTTTGCTTTTGCTGAGGCCATGCAGCTGGCCGACATAAAGCAAAAATTCCTCGACCTTCATCTCTTTGTGCAGGGGCGGTTCGTCCGGCAGATAGCCGATCCTTCTTTTGACCTCGATCGGGTTTTCCGAGATCTCATAACCAGCAATCCTGGCTGTACCAGCATCCGCACCGATGCATCCGCACAGAATGTCCATTGTCGTGGTTTTTCCGGCACCATTGGCTCCCAAAAACCCGACGATCTGACCTTTCTCCACCTTAAAGGTGATGTCAGTCAGAGCAGGAACGTCACCGAAGCTCTTTCGCAGGCCGACGACTTCAATCATCCATACCCTCCTAGACTTGTTCGCTAAAAACAGGCGAGCAGAACACACAACCCCACTGGCCAAGGCGGTTCGGGCTTATGATCTGCGACTTTTTCCAGAAAAGCATTGTTAATCTGAGAAGTCCTTAAGTCAATGCCGCTTCATCCGGACTTCGTCCTGGCATTTAGCCCTTCCTGGCTAAGGTCCGAGGGAAGCGACCTGCCCGGATCCTGCACACTTTCCCAAAATAATTTTTGGTATCCGATACTTCCCGAAAACTTTGGAACTTGATAGACTCATCCATTGGAAGGCATTGGGGAAACTACGATCCCGTTTTGGCCTAACTCGGAGGTATCGTAATGGCTACTTTGACCAAGGACGTTCTGGTGGAGATGATTCGCGATAAAGTTGGCTTTCCTGTCAAAGAAGCCAAGGAGATCCTCGAGATTATTCTCGAAGAGGTCAAGCTTCGCCTGGAAGACGGCAAAGACGTCAAAATATCTGGTTTCGGCAAGTGGACCGTGAAGGAAAAGCGTTCACGTCCCGGTCGCAACCCGCACACAGGCGAGAAGATCGAAATCTCGGCCCGACGTGTCGTGACCTTCCATCCCTCGGATAAAATGCGTGATCAGGTGAACCGCGAATTCGCGCACCTCACAGGCGACGAGTAAATCAGACCACGCTTGAAAAGCCCTGGACAATTTCCCTCGGACTATGCGATCCCATTCGCATTGCTGTCGTGGATAGCGTACAGTATTGCGATGGACGCTTGGGAGGGCGGGACGTGAGACTCACGAAGATTTATACCAAGATTGGTGACAAGGGTGGAACCACCCTCGCATCCGGGGACAAGATATCCAAGGCCGCGCTGCGACTCGAAGCGTATGGGACTGTGGATGAGCTTAATTCCTGGATGGGTCTTTTGCGCGATCAGCTCAAGCTGCAGAATGAATTTCAAGGTCATTGGTTGGATCAAAGTCTGGAGCGCATTCAGAACGAGCTTTTCGATCTGGGTGGTGAACTCGCGACTCCAACGAAGCATCTGAACATCGAAAAGCAGCGGGTGGTATCAGCCGCCGACGTGGAAGTCCTGGAACAGGAAATCGATAACGTAAACGAGAATCTTCAGCCCCTGGCGAACTTCGTTTTGCCCGGCGGACATGTTTGCAATTCCACGGCGCATCTAGCACGAACTGTGTGCCGACGCGCGGAACGCGAACTCGTGCGGCTTCGTATTGACGAACCGGACGTTCGTGGAGAAACTCAAATATACCTCAATCGTTTGAGTGATTGGCTCTTTGTCATGGGCCGATTGATCAGCCAGCGCCTCGGTTGCCCGGAAGTCCTTTGGCAACAGAAGCGGCCAGCGGCGACGCGCAAGTAGAAGCCTATCCGAAAACCCCGGAGGGGCGAGGCAACGGGAAGCGAGCAGCGCAGTTTGCGCCCGGAAATGAGCAGCGGAGCGACGAAGTCAACGAAGCATATCCGGGGTTTTCGGATAGGCTCTAAGGTTTTTGGCGTGATGGGCGAATCCAATCCACTCTACTCGGAGCCTGAGCCTAGGCCCAGCACCGAGACATCCAGAATGCCCGGAACGGGTCTGATTCCCCGTAAATCACGGGTCCGCTGGTGGCTTGCGCCGCTATGGGCCACTGCGCTTTATGTCAGCACGCATCAGGCGGCCAAGGCAGCGATTGCCAGCGCCTTTCTTTTGCAGGATCCTGAACTCACCATCCTACTCAACAAGCCCCAAACGATCGCCCAGGACGGCCAAAGGTTTATCCAAAGGCATTTCCTGGGCTATGGGGTTTATATCCCGCTGGAGGACATTGTCATCCGCGGCAAGACGTCGGTGGAGCCGACGATCGTTCCTTTGATGGAACAGTCCTGTGGCGAGGGTCAGGCCTATGTGTGGGTCCCCCTCAGATTTCAACTGCCCGTTGTTGGCGAAAAGGTGCTCGAATGGTGTCTGGTCAAAGCGTAGAAGAAATCCCGGTCATTCCCCCGTTTGCCGTTATTGATGGAAGCGTCGGCGGCGAGTGGCGCAGTCCGCTCGATCAACAGCGCGAGGATATTATCAACTGGGTGGTGAACCTGCTCGGTGTCGAGGAAGTCGTGCGGGCCAAGGAAGAGTTCTTTGCGCAGACCGGCATGATCTTCCACGATGATGAAAGCTATCATCGCCGGATGAGCTACTTCATTGATTACTTCCTTTTCATTCGACCGCTCGTGCATCTGGATCCCGAGAATCCACCGACACCCTTCGCCCTTTATCGGGACAAGCATCCCCAGACGACGATTCACAGCTATACGCATTCGCTTTTCAAGGTGCTCAAGATTCAAAGCACGGGCCTTGTGCTGAAAGATCTTTGTTCCGACGATAAGATCCGGATTCAAAAGCAATCGGACGAACTTTTTGATGGAATCGCCAAGAGTGATGTGTTCCAGGGCTTTGTCTTTCATATGGACGAAGCCCCGGTCCTGAGTCACGGCCTGATCTTTCATCCGGCCCGTTCACATCGACTTTTGGTCAAAGCCCTCAAAGAAGCTAAAAAACAGGGTCTTTTCGATCGCTTGACCTTCCTCGCCCAGGGCGCGCGTCTGCAGCTGAAACACGCGAGGCTCCGGCACGTAGATCCCCGCATGGTCTATGCGGAGCTTCGGTCCTGACATCACGGTAAAGCCAGAGCCTGGAATGCCGATAATCCCGTCGTAGGCCTTTCTCAAGTCGACGACGGGAGTCTCATGCTGCGGCAGTTTCATGAAATCGCGATCAACCAGCTTCGAGTTGATCCCAAGATCATGGCGGAAGCTGAAGCCCTTGCCCGCACCAAGAACGTGCTTCTGGTGCATGCGCTCATTCGTGTGAAGGCCGCGGATAGCAATAAGCTCCTGGCAGCCTGGGCGCATTGCCACAAGCTTCAGATCGCCGACCTCGACGCCATGGACATCCCCTCCGACATCATTCAATTGATCCAGGACCAGGTCGCGCGTCAGGCCCGAGCCATTCCCATTGACCGCGTGGGCAATAACATCATCGTTGCCGTGGAAAACCCTCACGATTTGAATACGATCAACCTGCTTCAGCTGAAGACGGGCTATTCCTTGAAAACCGTCCTGTCGTCCGAGGATAAGATCAACAAGGCCCTGGCGCGCTATTATCCGCAGCGCGGCCTTGAAATGGACAAATTCAATAAGACGAGCGTCACCCAGACCCGAAATAAGCCGGCCGAGCAGCGGCTGGTCATCGACGAGAACTCCGGGAATGATGATGGTCCCGTCAATGATCTGATCAATAGAATTATGATGGCCTGTCTTCAGCGGGGCGCCTCGGATATTCATGTCGAGCCCTATGAAAGCTATATGCGCGTGCGTCTTCGCATCGACGGGGCGCTGCAGGAAATCGCCCGTCCCCCGGCGCACATGAAAGCCGCGATGGCCTCCCGATTCAAGGTTATGGCCGGTCTTAAGATCGAGGAAAAGCGCCTGCCTCAGGACGGTCAGATCAGTGTGACGATCGAAGGCAAGCCCATCGACTTTCGTATCAACACGCTCCCGACCTGGCACGGCGAGAAGGTGGTTCTGCGTATCCTCGATAAGTCGAGCCTTCAGGTGGACATGACCAAGCTCGGCTTTGAGCAGGACGACCTGCGCCGCTTCAAGGACAGTATCCATAAGCCTTATGGAATGGTGCTCGTCACGGGTCCTACCGGTTCCGGTAAAACAACGACGCTTTATTCCGCTCTGGCTGAACTGAACCAGGTAGCCGACAATATCATGACAGCGGAAGATCCCGTTGAATTCACCCTCGATGGCATCAACCAGGTCCATATCCGGGCGGAATTCGGCCTGACCTTTGCCGATGCTCTGAAAGCCTTCCTCCGCCAGGATCCCGACATCATCATGGTCGGTGAGGTGCGCGACAAGGAAACCGGGGAAATCGCCATCAAAGCGGCGCTCACGGGTCATATGGTTTTGTCCACGCTCCACACCAACAGCGCGTCCGACACCATCGTGCGTCTGCAAAACATGGGTCTCGAATCCTTTAACCTGATTTCCGCCCTGCAGTGCGTGGTGGCCCAGCGCCTTGCGCGCCGCATCTGCAGCAACTGCAAAATCGTTGATGCATCCATCAAGCCCGAATACCTGATGAGCATTGGAGTGCCGCGTGAAGTCGCGATGACAGCCAAGGTTCACAAGGGCAAGGGCTGCGAACTTTGCGGTGGCACAGGCATGAAAGGTCGCGTGGCCATCCATGAAGTGATGGTGATGAACGATGAACTGAGATCCGCCATCATGCGATCAGCACCGGCAATGGAACTCAAAACCATCGGCATGCGCAACGGCATGCGCACCCTTCGGCAGAATGGTCTGATCAAAATGCTGAGAGGTGAGATGGACGCCCTGGAGGTGGTCAGCAATACCGCCGCTGATGATGAAAATGAGCATTCGGGCCATAACGCAGCCTAGAGGTAGACGATGGATTATTCAATGCAACAGCTGCTGCGTACGCTGGTTCAACAGGGAGCCAGCGACCTGCACATCTCTTCAGGTTCGCCGCCCCGTCTTCGTATAGATGGGCACGTGGCCCCTTTGAATCTGCCGCCCATGACGCCGCAGAAAACCATGGAACTCTGCTACAGCGTTCTGACTGAAACGCAAAAGAAAATGTTCGAGCAGCGGAAGGAGCTTGACCTTTCCTTCTCGATTCCGGGCATCGCCCGCTTTCGTGCCAACATCTATTATCAGTCGGGTCAGATCTCGGGCGCGTTCCGTGTGATTCCGCATAAGATCAATACTCTGGATGAATTGAGCAGTCCGCCGCTCCTGAAAAGCCTTTGCGCACTGCCTCGCGGCCTCGTCCTGGTCACCGGTCCCACGGGTTCCGGTAAATCGACGACCCTGGCCGCCATGATCAATCACATCAATGAATCGCGCTATGATCACATTGTAACGATCGAAGATCCCATCGAATTCGTGCACCAGCATAAAAACTGCGTTGTCGATCAACGCGAGCTGGGCGAGGATACACAGAGCTTCGCCATGGCTCTCAAATCCGTTCTGCGTCAGGATCCCGATGTGATTCTGATCGGTGAGATGCGCGATCCCGAGACCATTTCCGCGGCCCTTACCATTGCCGAGACGGGTCACCTTGTTTTCGGAACGCTCCATACCAACGGTGCGATATCGAGCATCAACCGCATGGTCGATTCCTTCCCCCCGCATCAGCAGTCCCAGATTCGTACGCAGCTGGCTATGAGCCTTGAAGCCGTGCTTTCGCAGATGCTTTTGCCCAAGGAAACAGGCGGCCGGGTGATGGCCATGGAAATCATGCGAATGAACAGCGCTATCCGTGCTCTGGTGCAGGAAGGCAAGATTCAGCAGATCTATTCCGCGATGCAGACAGGTCAGGCCGGAAGCGGCATGCAGACGATGAATCAGTCCCTTTATCAGCTGGTGAGTCGACGCCTCATCACCAAGGAGCTCGCGCTCCAGAAGAGTGCGATGCCGGATGAACTTCAGGATATGCTGAGTGACAATAAACAGAAAAGCATAAGACGATAGGCGATAAAGAGTGCCGAAGTACGCATACAAAGCGAAGTCGAAAACCGGGCAGGTGAAATCCGGAGAGGTCAGTGCCGCCAATAAACAGGCAGCGAAGACGCTATTATCCAATAAGGGCCTGCGCATCCTGAAACTGACGGCCACGGCGGATGATCTGGGTGATGGCTCCAGAATCCGTGGCCTCTCGCGCTTTATCTATCGCGACAAAAGCGGCAACATTCAGATTCGCCTGGGAGCGCAGTTGCCGACGACCCGCGAACTCGGCCTTTTCACCAAGCAGTTCTCGCTTATGATTGAGAACGGCATTCCCATGCTGCAGGCTTTGCAGATGCTTCGGGATCAGCAGCGCAAGATCGACTTTTCCGAAACCATAGAAAAAATCATCCGCGCGATCGAACAGGGGGCAAGCCTTACTGATGCGCTGGAACCCTTTCCCGAGATCTTCGATTCGCTTTATGTGGCCATGACCCGCGCCGGCGAGGCCTCGGGTCGCCTGGATGTGATTCTCAAGCAGCTCGTTTCCTATATTGAAAAAGCCGCGAAACTGAAGGCCCAGGTGAAGTCGGCCATGGCCTATCCTATCATCATCGTGGTCGTCGCCGTCGCCGTCGTTACCCTGCTTCTGGTCTTCGTGGTGCCGAGTTTCGCCAAGCAGTTCGCTGAAAGCGGTCAGGAGATTCCAGGCCTGACTCAGCTGGTGATCGACATGTCCAACCTGCTGGTCGATAATTGGATGGAAATTTTGGGCACCATCGCCGCGAGTTTCTTTGCCCTTCGCTATTACTTGAAAACTGAGAACGGAAAATCTGTATTTGACAAAGCCATTCTGAAAGCCCCTATTATCGGCGAAGTCATGATCAAAATTTCCGTGGGGCGTTTTTGTTCCACGATGTCGACGATGCTCAGTTCCGGCGTTTCCATTCTCGAAGCCCTGACCATCTGCGCGACGTCATCAGGCAACAAGTCGGTGGAAAGATTCGTTCTGAATGTACGCGAGGAAATCTCCAAAGGCAGCACCTTCGCCGAGCCTTTGGCCGTCGACGACTTCTTCCCGAAAATGGTGGTGTCCATGGTGGCTGTCGGCGAATCCACGGGTACGCTCGATGAAACCCTGAAAAAGGTCACCGACATTTATGAAGAGGAAGTCGACAATGCGATCGCCGCGATGATGTCGATGATCGAACCTCTGATGATCGTGGTCATCGGCGGCATCGTCGGCTTCATCGTGATCGCCATGTATCTGCCGATCTTCGGTATGGCGGGTACGGTCTGATCAGGGACCAGGAGCCTTGGTCCACTTGTTATGGCATTCGGAACAAAAATACTGAAATCTTCCGTCAGCCTCGTATTTTGTGGCTTCCGGTCCCGGGTGCTGGCAGCGCGGGCACTTTTCGTTCTGATGATTGAACGAACAGAGTGAATTCCGGCAACGATCCTCTCCATTCACATCCTTGGTCGGCCCCTGACAGATGGGGCAACGGGACCGTACGCGACGCTCAGAAACACTCATGACTTCCGGGCTCCTTGATGCTTTTTCCACCATTGTATCAGTTTTTTAGCCACAATGGGGAGGAGCGCCATCGCAATGAAGGAAAGAATCAGGCGCGGCGAAAACAGATCGCTGACGCTTTCGATCCCGCTCAATTCCGTTCCTGTATAGGTAAAGAGAAAAATCACCGGCAGCATACCGAGCTGGGTCGCCCAGAGGAAGGTCCGCGTCGGGATCGGAGTCAGGCCCATCACAACATTTGTGACAAAATAGGGAATGACGGCAAACAGCCTGAGAGACACAAGGTAGAACGCGCCCTCGTCGCGAAAGCCGCGATTGATCATCTCAAGCTTCCCGGCATAACGCTTTTGTATACTGTTTCCTAACAGATAGCGGGCCGAGAGAAAGGCTCCGGTCGCGCCCAGTGCCGATCCCACGGATGCGAGCACAGTCCCGAGCAATGGCCCGAAGATCGCACCGGCGGCAAAGGTCAGTGACAAGGCTCCCGGTACGGACAGGGCAGCCAGGACTATATATGTGACCACAAAAAGCAGCGCCGTCATCACCCTATGCGAGGCGTAGTAATCCAAAAGTTCGTGTTTGGCTATTTTCAACTGGGCAATGGTGAGAAAGCGTCCCAGATCGTAGTGGATGAAGGCGGTAAAAAAGAGGAGGAGGATGAGGACCAGGAGCAGTTTCTGCCAGCCAATCCTCATGCCACCTCCTTATGGTCGATTAAAAGAATTCCCCGTCATGCGCGGTTGCCGTCCGCATCTCACGCCAGAGCGGGAGCAGCTGCCTTAAAAGAATCTCCGCCTGCTTTTGCGAAAGCTGGGTCGCCGCATCGCTCTTGGCTTTGTTCGGATCCGCATGCACTTCCAGGAAAAAGCCATCCAGATAACCCGTCGCCGTCGCCGCGCGGGCCAGCACGGGAGCAAATCCGCGAAGACCGCCCGAGATTTCGCCGCTCGATCCCCCGGCTGCCGGCAGCTGCAGGCTGTGAGTGATATCGAAGATCACCGGCGCTCCCAGGTCGGACATCACTTTGAGTCCGCGCATATCAACTACCAGATTACCATATCCAAAGGTCGCGCCCCTCTCGGTCAACGCAAAATCCGGCGTGAGCTTGTCCTCTTCGGCCGCCGCCAGCACCTTACTGATAATATGCTGGGCATTTTCAGGGGCAAGGAATTGACCCTTTTTCACGTTCACGGATCGCCCGGTCTTCACCGCGGCGACGACGAGATCAGTCTGCCGGCAAAGGAACGCGGGAATCTGCAGCACGTCTATGACTTCGGCCGCGGGTCCCACCTGCGCGGTCTCATGCACATCGGTGAGGACCTTCAGGCCTGGGAACTTGTCTTTCAATTGGGAGAACCAACGCAGGGCCTGATCAAGGCCGGGTCCACGATAGCTGTTGATGGAGGTGCGATTGGCTTTATCGAAACTGGCTTTGAACACCAATTGGAAATCGAGTTCCTTCGCAAGTCCAACGAGCTGCGTGCAGACGGCTTCGAGGAGTTCATAGGATTCAGCCATGCACGGCCCGGCAATCACGACGGGTTTGCTGGGCTGGCGTTTGAAGAGTGGAGTATTCATAGCGGCCTTTCACAAGTGCGTCAGGAAAAGAAGGTTACCATTGGCACAGACTCTGTTACTCTAGTCAGACGCAAGTGGCAACTCAAGCTTCTCGCAACGATTTGGCTTTATACGAAGAAAGTCTTGACTGAAAATCAGGACTGCTTTATTTACGAATCTCCCTTTTGGGAAGTGGCTCTTTAGCTCAGTCGGTAGAGCAGTGGATTGAAAATCCACGTGTCCCCAGTTCGATTCTGGGAGGAGCCACCATTATGTTCCTTCGGTGGTAACATGGATATTTTCTTGACGGTCGTTCACATCGCTGCTGCTATCTTTATGATTGTTGTGATCATAGTGCAAGGCGGCAATTCTGGCGGTGTAGGCGCAGCCTTCGGTGGTGGTAACTCAACAGGTCTCTTTGGCGCCGCTGGTGCTACAAGCTTTCTTGGCAAGTTGACCTACATCATGGCCGGTGTATTCATGGTTACGAGCATCGCCTTAACGATGGTCACGGGTAAAACTGGTAAAACTGGTTTGACGGAACGCCTTGAAAAGGCCGGCGCCAAAACAGAACAAACCACTCCAGCCCAGCCTCAACCCGAAGCAGCTCCTGCTGTTCCGCCAGTTGAAGGTCAAGCACCCCAAACCGAACCGAACAAACCCTAATTCTATTGCTCAGGTGGTGGAATTGGTAGACACGCATGTTTGAGGGGCATGTGCCGAGAGGCGTGCGGGTTCAAGTCCCGCCCTGAGCACCAGTCTACTAAGAGTCAAACCCGGTGACCGAGAGGTCTCCGGGTTTTTACTTTTTGCCCCTGCTTGCCAGTCCTGAAAACGATTTCTTCCAAAGTTTTCTTTACTTCCACAATTTTTGCCAATGTACGAGCTGGCTACATAAGTCGAAAATTTTCGTCTTTTTAGGCTCTTACTTTCCCAATGCCTATCCACTTGGAAAAGCGTCCAAAAACGCTGGAATTCAGCCCAAAGTCGGCCATTGACACAAAGCAGCTAGTTTTTTAAGTCTCGGTCCTCGTAACGCAAACCACTTAAGAGATCTGGACCATGACTATCAAAAAAATTCTACTCCCTGCTTTCCTTATCTTCGCTTCTGCATGTGGTCAGAACGCTCAGCAAACTGAAGCCGTTTCCACCGCCATGGGCAACGATGACAGCTGCCTTACATTTCCACGGCCATCGGATGGAAATCTCTATCACTGCGCATCTTATCCCATGCACACCTTGACAGGCGATTCGGCCGGATTCCGTTCCACACTGTTCCAAATTTCAAGTGCCTTCAATCCTGCTCAGCAGCAGAAAATTGCGCGCGCTCTGGATCTTGCCATGTGGGCCGTGGGTGAGCACTTCATTCACCGTTACGTGGAAAAGCAGGCCAACTCTGATTTCATGGCATGTCTGACTCGGAAGAATCCGATCGAGCTGGTGCCTGCTGGTGCGCCCGCGGCCATACGCGGAAAAACTGCGGCTTTCTATGCGGACTACGCAATGGGTGGGATCACTATCCTTCAAACGTTCCATGACCAAAAACGCGTTCCAGCAAAGATCACCGTCACCAACCAGCCGGCAACCACTCTGGCCCAGGCTGTCGTTGGAAAGGATTATTCCGCAGTCGGCGCGAGTCAGAACATGGACATCCAGATCAATATTCAGGCGCTGAATAAAGGTACGGTCAACGATCTGCCCATGACCGACCAGATTTTGGCTGGCATCATTTTCCACGAATGGCTGCACCGGATTGGCTTTGAGCATCAATCCGGTCAGGAAGCGAATACTTTTGTTCGTGCAGCCGGTGAGTGTGTGGGATCTCAAAATCGTTAATACACTGAAGGGCTGATTCAAAGTCAGCCTTTCAGCTTTCATCCATAGTAAAAATAAAGTTGAACTGATCCAGAATCAATTCCCAGTCTGCAATGCTCACAAAATCACCCTTGCAGGCAATTCTCGACTTGGGAATGATATAAACAAACTGCTTTCCCTTCTCTGTGTTCGGCAGTCTGACCCCCGCATAAGTCCCATCCGCAAGGCATTCGTCTTTGGTTTCCACAGTGATCGTTTTCATTTCTTCCAGAGCCAGCGCGAGGAGCTGTCGAGTCTGATCCGTCAGTGCTTTTCGTGTTTCTTGCTGAACAGCAGGACTACCCAAGTTTTCCACTTTTTCCAGGTAGCCGCCACGGATGCGATAGACGACATCAGAAATAACGGAGTCTCGAAATTCCTGACCCTGTTCATTTTTGCAGCCAATCCATGCTCCGCTGGTGCCTTTCACCAGCTCGAGTTCCAAATCATCTCGAATTTCAAGCTTTGGAACAGCAACCGCGTCCTCGGATTTCTCCACCGCAGCCTGGGTTTTCATCTCCCGTGATTCCTGCTTGGATGAACACGCCCCCATCAAGGGAAAAGTAGTGGAAACAAAAATCAGCACGAGCCGTCGCATAGAAGTCTCCATCCGGTTAGACCCCTTTCCATGCAATACTTGACCCAGTCTTTATATCTTATAAATCAATAACTTGGATGGGAAAATCTGGGTAGAAATCTGACGGTGGCTACCCTCGATTCAGTGGGAGCGTGTGGCTTTTCGGATACGTCTGTTACCAGAATTTTTGGGCTTTTCGGTGAAAAATTCGAATTATTTCAGCACCTGAAGATGGCTCTGGGCTTGCATTTCAAAGCTTGGCTGAGTTTTTGTATGAAAAGGAATATAAAATGAAATCAGGAATCCTCACTGCGACTTTTATTATGCTGGCTTTGACTCAAACAGCCTGCCTGACAACCGTTGAAACACGACCCTTTCCCGAAGCTTACGCGCACGATCATCATTACCATCACGCTAACTGCCAACACGTTCATCATGAACACAGTTCCTATCATCCAAGCACTGTCCGCGTTGTTCATCCACGTCGCGTGTATGTCCCGGTTTATCGACCAGCCAGAACCACGGTTACTGTCCGCCGCTATTAAACCAGGTTTTGATCTGCTCAAGAGTTTGATGCAGGACCTCTGCATCCTCCTCTTTCACGCCCGCACACGCTTCTTCCAAACGTTCATCCTTGGTCACCGCCATCGCAATCAAAGCATTCCGCCGCAAACCCTCGCGCTTGGCGCGGGTTAAGGGTGTGCCGCCCATCCAGGCTTCGTAGCGGGATTGGCTCATGGTGGCGAGGTCGAGGAGATCGGGATTGATCAGGTCGGGACGGGTGGGTTCGGATGTGGGGAGGGCTTTGCGGTTATAGGGGCACGCGAGCTGGCAAAGATCGCAGCCGAAGATATACGTGGGAAGGTGGGGCCAGAATTCGAAGGGGATAGGACCACGGTGTTCGATGGTCCAGTAGGCGAGGCACTTGCGCGCGTCGAGTTTATAAGCTGTATCGAGGGCCCCTGTTGGACAGTTGACCTGACAACGACGACAGGTGCCGCAGCCGCCTGCGTCGGTTCTTTGGTCAGGGTCGACTGGGGAGGTCGAGTCACTTAAGGTTAAGTGATGGCTCAGGAGGATCTCTCCGATCAGCATGAGGCTCCCGTGATCAGGATGGATGAAGCAGGTGTTCTTACCGATGAAACCGCGCATGGTACGGGCAGCAAGGGCCCGTTCGAGAAGTGGCGCGCTGTCGATGGTTACACGGCCTTGCAGGCTTGGTTGTTGCGCTTGAAGCTTGGAGAGAATGCGCGTCGCCTTTTGCTTCATCGACTTATGATAATCGCGAAGACGAGCATACTGCGCTACCCTATACTCCCCTTTTAAAGCTGCATTCAGCTTATCTCCCTGATAGTAGGGCAAGGCAAATACAAGCGCCTGCACCGAATCCGGGAGCAGCCCACGCGGATCTTCCCGCAGTTGTTTATTATTCTCAAGAAACTGCATACCCGCATGCTGACCTTCGCTGAGCCATTTTTCAAATAGCTCAAAACGCGGTTCAGGCCCGAGGTCCACCAGCCCCAAAAGGAGCAGACCTTCATCACTGCAAAGTTTCTGCAGTTCCTCGCGTTTCATGTCGCGCGGCTCCGGAGCATCGCCTCGACATCAGAAAACTCCGCGGATTTTCCCCACCAGAGTTTCTGCCCCAAAAGCGCCTGACCGATCAGCATCGGCAGACCATCCTGCACGGGAATTTTCCTGGCCTTCAGATCATCAAGAAGCGCCGATGTTTTCCCATAAACCAAATCAACAAACGTCCCCTTGAAGGAACCAAGCCCAGGCAGCAAATGATCCAAACGATCCCCATAAAGAGGCGCGCTGGTGGTCTGCAGCAATAAAATTTTCGAATAGCGCTGACACACCGCATCCAGAGTACCCGCATCCAGATCAAGGAACTCCACACGTCCAACTGGTTTTTGCCAACCTGCATCCCGCTCCGGTGTCCTGCGCAGGACAATCAACGGCCTCGGCGTCACCTTTAAAAAATGCTCATAAAGCGCCAGTGCGGCCCCACCATTCCCTAAAAAGACCACAGCCTCATGATCATCCAGCCCACACCCAAGCTGCGCCAGCCCCAGCAAAAACCCTTCGGCATCCGTGGATGTCGCCTCCCAACCATTCTTCCCACGATAAATCGTATTCACCGAAGCCAGCCCGGACCCCAGAAAAGTCCGCGCCGCTTCCTCTTTAAAAGGCACAGTGACATTGAAACCAAGCGCCCCGAAATCCCACATGGCCCGGAAAAAATCCGGACCTGGGAACTGGCGCGAGGGACTGTCGAAACGCAGATAGACCGCATCAATCCCGAGCTGGGCCGCAGAATAATTGTGAATCAAGGGTGAGAGGCTGTGACTGATTCCACTGCCCAGTATACCCAGGCAGCGGCTGCTGGCTTGAATCATCGTGTTTCCCCGTGACAGCGAGCGTCAAAACTCAGGCTGGAGGCAGTTCCGTCTGCTGTTGACGCATCTCGTGCATGGGAAGGTTATGCTCGATGAATTGAATATTGACGAGAATATTTTCGGGCGAGCCACCCAGACTCTTCATCCGGGTCACTTGGCCACGAATCGGCGCTGTGGCGCCGGCATCGTGCGGGTGCAGAGGACCCAGATCAAGACGCAGTTGACTTCCCTTGCGCAATCCACGATCCGCAACCACCAAAGTGGCGCGATCTGACGTCAGCGAACGCAGATAACCCTGACGCGGAGGCTCGGACTCGCGCTCGGTGGTATAGGCGATTTTCATGGAAAGCTGATCGGTACGGGTCTCTTCCAGTGGAGGGATCATTTGACGCTGGCGACGGAAATACCAGATGACAAGCGGCCCAACGAAGAGAAGCACCGTGAAACCCAGAAGCAGGGCAAACATGCCGATTCCACCACTGGGATCTGTACTTGAAAGTTCTAGAGCCATGCCCTAACCAATCTGTCCCTCGCTTGACAACCGGCCTGGATCGCCGTGCTATACTTGTGATAGGCAATTGCGCCTGTTATCAGGTGATGTTACATATCAGGGCAATTCTTTTGCGCACCTTTTGAAACCGATTATAAATCACAAATCTCTTCAGCGCAAAGATACTAAATCTGCAGCAAAGGATATTTTTTTGAAAGTTTTGCGCAGTCCTTCAACCCCAATGCCTCATGCGTTTCCCATGGAAGCAAGCGCGATTACGATCGGCAACTT
This sequence comes from Oligoflexus sp., assembly GCF_035712445.1. Taxonomy (NCBI): domain Bacteria; kingdom Pseudomonadati; phylum Bdellovibrionota; class Oligoflexia; order Oligoflexales; family Oligoflexaceae; genus Oligoflexus; species Oligoflexus sp. The sequence goes on from NZ_DASTAT010000071.1 coordinate 37,423, forward strand.
CGATGGCTGCCATCGCGGACATCAGGAACTGATTGCCCGAGTACGTTCCATGGCTCAAGCCCAGGGATATTCCAGCCTGTGCTTAACCTTTGATCCGAATCCAAAACAATTTTTCAAACCGGATCGCCAGGTTGGTAAACTTTTTCAAGCGGCACAAAAGCTCAGGGCCCTTGCTGAACTTGGTCTCGATTACACTGTGATCCAGGAATTCGACCTCGCCTTCAGCCAGCTTAAACCCTATGAATTTTATCAAGCTCTTCTTAAGCAAAGCTTAAGAGTCAAGGCCATCGTTGTCGGTCATGATTTCCGTTTTGGAAAAAATCGCGAAGGCACCCTTGAAGTCCTGCAGACACTCGCACAGCCTGATGCCTGCGCGGTCGATGTCGTGGAGCCTCAGGACTGGAACGGTCAGGTCATAAGCAGCAGTGCGATCCGAGGCTATCTGCAGGAACGCGAACTGCAAAAAGCCCGTGATCTTCTGGGCCGGCCCTATCTTTTGGAAGGACCTGTGGTCAGCGGTAAAAAGTTGGGTCGACAGCTTGGTTTTCCCACGGCCAATGTCGCGACGCAGGATCAACTCCTTCCAGGACTTGGTGTCTATGCGGGCTTTGTCGTGATCGGCAAGGAGCCCAGCATTTTCAAGATAGCCCCGACTCGCAAACCCTGCATTCTCAACATTGGCAAGCGACCCACTGTCCCAGGGGCCGAGCCGACCGTGACGACCGAAGTTCATATTCTCTCAAATGATATCGGAGCGGACGCTCTTTACGGGGAAACCCTGGGGGTCTACCTCACCCATTTCGTGCGGACCGAGCAGAAATTTGGATCCCTGGACGAGCTGAAAAATCAGATTGCCTTGGATTGCCAGAAAGCGCGGTCGTTGCTGGAGAGAGCGTAAAAGCAAGGGAGTCGACGCTCCCTTGCTGAAGATCATTAACGAGGATTGGCGCTGATCTCGGTGTAAACAGGATTGGCGTAAGTCTTCGCCACCCAGTCACTCACATCAAAACTCAAACGGCGAATTTCGCGATCAAGCGTGAATTTTGATTCATAAATCAAAGTCACGCGGCTGCCTGTCACCGACAGAATCTGAGCGTTCGAGAGCGTCGTATCAAAATCCTGCGGCTTGGGTATCGTTTCCTGATCAAAGTAGGAACAGGGCTCAGACACCAGTCCTGTCCAGGGTGTGGTTCCATTGTCACGCGTCGGCAAAAGCGGCAAGGAAGCGCCATCACTCATGCGAACGAGCAGCATGATGTTACTCGCCTGCGTGCGATTCTTACAGAACCAGGCTTCGTAGCCAGTCAGAAGAAGGTAGGCCCCGTCCGCGGTTGCCGAGATATGGCCAAGAGTCAGAGGCTGATTGCGGCGATAGGCTTCCGCGGAAAAATCCACGGGACTGGCCGCAAAAGCCTGAAATTGAGTGGCTTCCTGAACAACGCCGACGTTTTTCTGATAGCCTTCGGCGCTTGTTTCATAGGTCCCGAGCTTGGCCTTCAAACGCACGCTGTCAAGGGACTTGGCATAGACCAATCCCAAAGCCGAGGCTGCGCTTGGAATATTCGCATCGGCAAAATCCAAAGCCAAAGTATCGGTTTGAAGATCCCAGCTGCCGCCTGCAGAGCGCTTCCGATATTGAACGGTCACATTCCCATTGGTCCCCGCCTTGCGGGTGAAGACATAAACATCCGACCCGGACACGGCGAACTGGGCTCCGTACTCGCCGCTCAGAACAGCCTCTTCGGCCGCCACGGGAGGCGTGCCAGCTGTGAAAGAATAAATATGTACCGAATCCTCAGCGTCCTTGCGCTCTGTATAGGCAAAATACCGCTGGCCAGAGGGAGCCAGGGTCAATTCCCGAAGGCGCGACGCTGTTTCCAACGGCAGCGTGGTCGACTGGGTCTGATCAAACGAGTTCAGCAGCAGATAGCTCTTTTCTGTTCCGTAACGCCAGGTTAGGATCCAGTTTCCATCGTCGCTGAGGCTTGTGCTCAATTCATTGAGGTCGGGCTCCAGAGTCATAGTCTTGGAAAGACGCTCCAGCTTCGTCTCTGCGGCTTCGTTATAAACGAAAACGCGGTAGGCTCCGAGATCGCGCTGTGACAGGAACACCATCTTTTGGCCATCAGTGCTGGATTGCGGCGCAAAATCAATGTAGGCGGGGTTTTCAGCCACAGCAGCTGTGCCAGTTCCGGTTTTGGTCGTTTCAGTGGTGCTGCTTCCGCAGCTGATAAGGCACAAGGCCAAGGGCCCAATCCAAGCTCGCATAAGACTTTGATTCCTCCGATGATGGGAAAACGCCGACAGGTATTTTATTCCTATGGGCAAGCGGGGCATGACGGGCTATGCTCAAAGGGTGGAGCCCTCTCTGCCCAGTTCAATGGCACGTCCTCAAGGACATATCCCTAGCGCGGCACCGATTATAACCATGAACGCAGAAAAATTGCGAAAGCTAAACCATAAAAGCCAGGATGACCGTTACTTTAACCGGGAACTCAGCTGGCTTGCGTTTAATTTTCGAGTCCTCGAAGAAAGCCGTCGTTCCCGCACGCCACTTTTGGATCGCTGTCGCTTTTTGGCGATTTGCTACTCGAATCTGGACGAGTTTTTTATGGTTCGGGTCGCTGGCAAAAAGCGCTCTCTGCGGCAGGGCTCCCTGCCCGGTGACAGCCCTGATCAGCTGTCCATTCCCGAAACGCTGGCGCGCATCCATGAAGGCACCAAACGCCTCGTCGAGGATATCGGCGAGATTTGGAATAACGAGCTTTTGCCCGAGCTTCGCGCGCAGAATATTCGCCTGGAAAAAATTGATAGTCTGGATGCTTCTGCCCAGAAGGCTTTGGCTCAGTATTATCGGGAAACCGTCCTGCCCGTTCTTACGCCTTTGGCGGTGGATCCGGCGCATCCCTTTCCCTTTCTGGCCAATCGCCGCCTTTATTTGATCGTCGTTTTCAAACCGGAAAAGGATGATGTCCCGCTGCCGCCCATCGCCTTTGTCGAAGTGCCAGCGGTTTTGCCGCGACTTTTACCGGTGAATACTGATCCGAATGATCGCGTGTTCGTGATGATGGAAGATCTGATCGCCACGCACCTCGGTACGCTTTTCTTTGGAATGCCCGTCACGGCCGCTTATCCGATCCGCGTCACGCGGAATCTCGATTTTAAGTTGCTCGAAAGCCAGGTCGTCGATCTTTTGAGTTCGGTGCAGACCGAAGTCAAAGCCCGCGATCAGGCGGAAGCCGTGCGCTTGGAATACGGCGCGGATATCCTGCCGGAATTGAAGGCGCACCTGGAGCTGCGCCTTGGTCTGACGCCGGAAGACAGTTACGCCATGAACTGTCCTTTATCTATGACCGATCTCGCGCTTCATGAAATTCCGCGCGATGATTTGAAGTTCCCCTCGTTCAATCCGCGCCTGCCGCCGCGCATGAATACGCAGCGCAGCATTTTTTCTTTGATCCGCGACGAGGATATGCTCCTGCATCATCCTTTTGAAAGCTTCTATGCCGTCATCGAGCTTTTGCACACGGCGGCCTGGGATCCGGATGTCCTGGCCATCAAGCAGACCCTCTATCGGACATCAGGCGACTCCCCTATCATTGACGCCCTGATTCTGGCTGCAGAGCAGGGAAAGCAGGTGACCGCCGTCGTCGAGCTGAAGGCACGCTTCGATGAAAACAACAACATCACCTGGGCCCGCCGCATGGAACGCGCAGGTGTGCATGTGGTCTATGGTTTCGTCGGCTTGAAAACGCACTGCAAGATGACTTTGATCGTGCGGCGGGAGGATCATCAGCTGCACCGTTACGTGCATCTCTCGACGGGCAATTACAATTCTTCAACCGCTCGCCATTATGTGGACATCGGCTATATCACGGCCCGCCCGGCTTTCGGCGAGGATGCGAGCCTTCTTTTCAATATGCTGACGGGCTTTAATATCCTGAGTCGGGAAACCGAGGCCTTCAAGCCCTTCCCTTCACCTTTGCAAAAGCTCGTCGTAGCGCCGCTTTATCTTCGGGATGAACTCCTTCGCCTGATTGATCGGGAAATCCAGGCTCATGCCGAGACGGGCGACGGCTTGATCTTTGCGAAAATGAACTCGCTCGTCGATGGTGCTTTGATTGATAAACTCTACGAGGCGTCCCGCCTGGGCGTCCGTATTCGCCTGATCGTGCGCGGCATCTGCTGTCTGCGGCCGGGCGCACCGGGTCTGAGCGAGAATATCGAAGTGATGTCCATCATTGGCCGTTTTCTGGAACACAGCCGCATCTTTTATTTCCGGAACAAAGGCGCGGATGATGTGTACCTGGGCTCTGCCGATTGGATGCCGCGGAACATGGACAGAAGAATTGAGGTGGTTTTCCCCATCGAGGACAGCAAGGCCAAGAGTCGCATCGTCGAGGAAATCATCCCGACCTATTGGGCCGATACCGAAAATGCCTGGCTGCTGCAAAACGATGGCGCCTATACGATGCGCAGCACAGTCGAAGGGTCAAAATGGGACTCTCAGCAGAAGTTTATTGAAATTGCCCGGGAGCAAGGTATCAAATCGCTTCCATATGACAAAGCCATACGGCATGATTTGAAGCGTAAAGGACGGCCGATTGTGAAGAAGATCGGCAACCGAAAAACCGCGAAGTCAGAGGACTAGACCATTCCAATCCGACCGAGTTTTCAACCCAAGTCTCCTCTGGCTGTGATTGATCTCGGCAGCAATACCTTTCATTTGGCGATTACTGCGCTGGATGAAGCCGGCCAGATCCACGTGATTGACGGTCAGAAGGAAAACATGCGGATCGCCGAGGCGATCGAAGACGGCATGATTCCGGAAAAACTGTTCCAACGTGCCACAGAAGCCTTGCTGGCCATGAAAAGCATCGGCCAAAGCTACAAGGGTGAGTTCCGGGTCGTTGCAACCCAGGCCATCCGTGCGGCGCATAACCGTCTCGCTTTCATTGATCACATTCAAAAAACCACCGGCCTGAAGATGGAAATCATCGACGGCGTGGAAGAGGCGCGTCTTTCCTTTCTCGGTGTTTCCCAAAGTCTGAGCTTTGGCACGGAGAATCTTTTATCAGTGGATATCGGCGGCGCCTCGACGGAAATAGCCGTGGGACGCGGGGCGGACTGCACCTATTTGAGTTCCTTGAAAATGGGGGCTTTGCTTTTGTCGAAGACCTATTTCTTTGACAAGGGGCACACGGCTGACCAGTTGGAAGAGCTCAGGCAGTATGTTGAAGCGCGCTTGACACCGATCCAGGTCGATCTCTTCGGCGCCAGTGTGCAGAACGCAGCCGCCACATCAGGTACGGCCAAAGCCCTGGCGCGCATGATTCATCAGGATCGCACCCGCACAGAGCTGGATGATCCGCACGGCTTTCGTTTTACCGCGGCGGAACTCTATGCCGTGGAACAGGAGCTTGGAAAAATTTTGCATCCCGATCGGATCGCCATCCGTTGGGGCCTTGATAGCAAGCGGGCGGACATCGTTCTGTCCGGTTGCGTGATCCTTGCAACGCTGACCCGATTGCTTCAGATTCCGCATTGGATCGTCTCCGCGAGCGGTCTTAGGGAAGGCGTGGCGCTGGATACCTATGAGCGAAAAGGTCTTTTGCCGCGCGCTCACTGGCAGGATCTGCGTTGGCAGAGCGTCGTGGGTTTTGCCGGAAAATTGCGGCTCGATCCGGCCTTCGCAGCCCAGACGAGCGACCTGGCCGTCAGGATTTTTGATGAAATGGTCGCCTTCCCCGCCTTTGCCGATATGTCGAGCGATGCGCGTTTGGATCGCGATCTGCTTCTGGCCGCCGCGTATCTTTTGGAAGCGGGCAAGTTCATCAACTTCACCAGCTATCATCGGCATTCCTATTATCTGATTACCGAATCCAACCTTCTGGGGTACACGCAGGAAGAGAAGAACCTGATTGCGCTGATCAATCGTTTTGCTCGGAAAAGTCCGGCCAAATCCAGTAAATCGGACAGTCTTCCCTATCTCGACAGGAACCTTTCGCGGGTCAATCTTTTGAGTTCCTGCCTCAGGATCGCGCGCTGTCTTCTACGCACGAGGCAAATGAAAATACAAAGCCTGAAAATCACCAAGCAGGGCGGCAGCTATGCGCTGCGCATGACCACAACCCCTGGAAGCCGCATGGATGCGGAAAAGCTGGCGCTGAAAAAAGACGCGAAGAGCCTGGAAAAAGCCCTGGACTGCGGTTTGGATTTTCAATTCGAAGCACCTGGGAGCAAGTCTTGAGCTATCCAAAAAAATCCCCGTATAAGACCTATCGTCATGGTCTGCCGGCGGTATTGAAAGAGGACTTCTTTCAGAAGCATAAGCTTCTCGTTCTGCGCGGCGAGGCCGACTTTCTGGTCACCGAAACCGCACGCAGCCTGAGAGCCATTTATGAAGCCAAAAACTGGGCTATCGAGCGCTGGGAAGGTCCCCAGGTCAACGCTGAAAAATTTCTGCAGGCGACCGCTGCGGCCTCGCTCTTTGATCCGGAAACCCTGACCTTCATCAATCAGGCTCAGGGGAAGAACGATCTTGCGAGTCATCTGGCGACCGTGAAGCAGGCCAAGGATATTCAGAACCCCGTCTGCCTCCTGTGGCGAGGCGGTGATCCCCCTGCGAAGTTTCAAAAGGAACTCGACCGGCTGCAGGCCTTCGTCCTGGCCTGTGATGAGCCGGCACCCTGGGAATTCCGGGATTTCGTCGTGGATCGGGCCCAGCATTATCAGATGAAGATCGCCGGTGATGCCGCCGATCTTTTGCTGGAAGCCGTGGGTTCGGACCTCTTCAAACTCGATAATGAATTGAATCGCGTGAGCCTGACCCTGGGCGTGGCGGGACAGGTGGCGATCGTCACCGCGGAAGCCATACGGCCTTTGCTCGGGTTTTTGCGCGAGGATCACATCTTCAAACTCGATCAGTTCCTGTGTCAGGAAGCTTATGGCCGCGCGCTTTTGCTTTTGAAGGATCTTCTGGATCGCGGAGAAAAGGCTCTGGGTCTTTTGGCGATTCTTGCCATGCATTGCCGCAAGGCGCTGCAGATCCAGGCCGGTGTGAAGCAGGGGCAGAATCCTGCGGAAATGGCCCGTACATTGCGTTTGCCGCCGTCTGTGATCCAATCCTACATGGGCTATGTGCAAAGACGCCCGCCCCAGGGTTTTGCCAAAGCCCTGAGACTCTGTCATGAGGCGGATCGTCGCTTGAAAAGTCGCGGGGAAGGCGAAGAGATCTGGCTGAATCAGATCGTCTGGGAACTGCGGACGCATGCACGCCCGCCTAAGGGTTAGTCGCGAACGGTGAGGATCTCGACCCGTCCATCACTGCGAATGGCCAGAGTATGTTCAAACTGGGCGGAAAGGGATCCATCGAGGGTCACGGCCGTCCATCCGTCCTTTTTCACCTTGGTCCGCCAGTCGCCTTCGTTAATCATAGGCTCGATGGTGAACACCATCCCGGCTTCAAGCCGCACGCCACGACCAGGCTCGCCGTAATGAAAGATCTGCGGATCTTCATGAAAATTCTTGCCAATCCCATGACCGACGAAATCACGCACCACGGAAAAGCCATTCGCATGCGCATGCTTTTGAATCGCGGCCCCGATGTCACCCACGCGGGCTCCAGGACGCACCACGGCGATCGCCTGATCCAGACATTCCTGGGTCACCCGCACAAGCTTTTTGGTTTTCTCGCTGCAGTTGCCCACGAGGTAAGTGCGTGAGGCATCACCATGATAACCATCGACGATCGGCGTCACATCAATGTTGATGATATCGCCGTCCTTCAAACGGGTTTTCGACGAAGGGATGCCGTGACAGACGACATCATTCACCGAGGTGCAGATGGACTTGGGGTAGCCTTTGTAATTCAAAGGCGCGGAAATCGCCCCGCGGGCCACGGTGTATTCGTGACAAATATCGTTCAGCTCCAGGGTGGTAATCCCTGGCTTCACATGAGCTTCGATCATATCGAGAAGTTCAGCGGCGAGACGTCCGCTCTTCTTCATCGTATCTATTTCCTGATCACTCTTTAGATAGATCACACGTCACCTCTTAAAGACCAATAAGCTGCCGGAACCAGTCGGGATTTCGAACAGCGATCTCGCCTTTCGGCTGCGGCCGGTTCAACCTGGCTTCCAGGCATACCCGATGCTGCATCAAAACCGAGAAAGGCTCCAGCTTATACACCAGATCGTGGATCTTTTCCAGAAGCGCGAAATTGGGGGTCTTTTGCGTTAAAGACAGGGCATAGGCCTCCAGGGCCTGATCCAGGTTCTGATCCTGCCAGGCCCAGGGCCAGCTGCGTCCACTCACCCGGCTATGAAGATGCACAGAGAGATCCCCATCGGGCCATGACGTCAAAATGCCGGTCAAAAGTCCGTCCGGAACCCCTTCACCTTCATTGATAAAGCGGAGCTTGATACCCAGGGCGCGGAAGCTGTCGTCAAGCACCTTGCGCAAAAGAATGGATCCTTCGTGATCGCGGGCCAGGATTTTGACTTCCAGAAGCTTGCCGCTGGCGTCGCGACGGAAGCCATCCTCTTCAAGTCGGCGATAGCCGAGCTCATTGAGCATCGCATCCGATCGCGCGGGATCATAGGCCGGCACCAGAAGATTACGTTTGTAACCGGGATGCGCCCGCAGGATGGGACCGGATATCAGATCACCCATGGAGCCCGCACCGGCCCGCAGAAGCGCGCCGCGTGGCGTCAGATGGGTGATGGCCCGTCGGAATTTCGGATCACGCGTCGCGGCACCCTGGGGATTCCAGGCGATCACCGTGATGATGGGTGTATCCATGGGGCGTTCGCAGGTCAGGTTTTGCGTGATGGGCTTCTTTGAATCAGCGCCCGGCATTTCCTCGCCAAAGGCGAAGGACAGGCGCCGCTCATTGCCCGCGGCTTTCACTTTGTGATCGGTGCTCAAAAGAATATCGTTCTGCCCTTCGCCTCGGCGGTCCTGCAGCAAAAGCCCAGCGGTTTTGGGTTCCACCTTCCAATTGCCCGCGCACTGCACACCCAAAGCGTTCGCGGCTTTTTTGCGAAGGGGATGCTCGTTGAAAACAAAGGGCCCAAATCCAGGCTTCTGAGCCCATTGAATGCTGAGCGTGCGATCCTTGCTCGACAAAGTGTGCTCGGGAACAGTCCAGGCAAAGCGTCCCTGTGTCAGCTGCTGTGGCTGCAAAGTCTCGCGCACGAACGCTTCAAGATCGGCCATGGTCACCGCCGATTGATCCCACCAGGTCAAGCCCGATGCGAGTGTGAAGCGCCAGACCTTGTCCGCCTCTTCCACCTTTTCCAGCAGCAAGGGTTCCGAGCTTTTCTTCGCAAGATTGAGTCGTGTCAGTCCCGGACAGACCATACTTTCCATGATGGCATCATTGCTCAGAATGGCCTTTTGTGCTTCATTCGTTGGAAGGGGCCATCCCGTGACCAAAATGGGAGCCGGTTTTTCTGCGAAAGCGGTCGAGCTGGAAGCGGCGAGTGCCGGCAAAAGAGCCAGAATACGGGCTTGGGCCTTGGATATCATGATGTCTCGCTTTGAGATCGAATGAATGGGGGTTCGCCATGTCTGTTCCGTACGAGTTCGATATTGCCATAATTGGCGGCGGTATCACAGGCCTTTCTGCGGCGTATCACCTTCAAAAGCTGGGCTTTTCAAGGCTTTGCCTCTTCAGCAAGGCCCCCGATCACAGTGCGACGGCCCAGTCCACGGGATTTCTATCCGGGGGAATGGCAGATAATTTCACAAGGTTATCCCATCCTCGCGGCGTCTCTACCGCAAAAGAAATATGGAGTTTTTGCGATCTCGCTTACGACAATCTGCTGGAATACCTGCAAAATAAGGGTATTCCCTATCAAAAAGGCGAGCGTCTGCGCTGGATGATTTCGGAAGCCGAGACTCTGGAGGCCCATACGGCCGTCCAGCAGATGAGTGGAGCCGGGATGGCCGGCGCGTGGGAGGCGGCAAACCCTTCCCAGCCAGGGCTTTCAAGCACAAGATGGCTTGGGACGCAAAAGGATGGGTCGCGTGCAGCCGCGGTATCCGTGCCACTTCTTTTGCAGCAGCTGCGTGCCGACAGCCGGGTGACGGGTTTTGGCGAAGCGCAATCATTTCAAAGCAGTGGCGACGCTCTGGAGGTGACGCATGCGGGCGGAAAAGTCCGCTGCGAGTTCATCGTCTGCGCCCAACATTTAAGTATCGGAGATCTGCTGCCGAATCTGGCTGAGTCTTTGGTGCCCTACGCGGATCAATGGAGTGAGTGCCAGCTTCAGAACCGCGACCGGACACTTCCGTGGCCGCCAGGTACGGTTTTCAGCTGGCAACACAGCCACATCTGGGGTGTCATTACGGGTCCCAACACCGTGCGCATCGGCGGTGGCCGTTATCTTCGCGCCATGGCCGGGATCGAGGCGAAGGTTGCGAGTTACGAGCAGAAGATCACCCGGCATCTGGCCGACGCGTGGAACGGATTATGGCCGGACCTTTTGGTGGAACCCACGGGTCCTGGATTTGGAATACGCGACTGCCGTCCCTGTGATGAGCTGCCTTTGATCGGTCCGATGTTTGGGGAAGGCCGCATTCTCGTTGCGACAGGATACATGGGTCAGGGTTTGAGTCTTGGTTTTATGGCTGGACGCTGTCTGGCTGAATTAATAGCAGGTCAACCGACAAAGCTTCCGCGCCTTTTATGGCCGGAACGCCTGCGGAGTCTGCCACGCGAGAAGGGAGAGGAATCATGAGCGAAGAGAAGAAACCATCAGCGCGGATCGTACGCTGTCCATGCTGCGGAAAGAGCGCGCGTTATGATCAGACCAATCCCGCACGCCCCTTCTGCAGTCAACGCTGCAAGACCATGGACGTGGCGGCGTGGGCCGAGGAATCCTATCGCATACCTGCGAAGGAATCGTCACCCGGCGACTTCGAGAGCGACGAGCGCGATTGATTCACTCGGTGGTCAGAACATCGAGGTAGAGTTCGAGTTCATCGGAATACACCGTTTCACGGCTATCCAGACGACTTTGCAGTTCTTCACACTTTTCCTGGAGTTCAGCGAGGATCACTTCGCGATAAGGTCCACGCTCATCCGCCTGCAGGGTTCCCTGCTCAAGCAGCGTTTCCACAACTTTATCAATCTGCTGAATCTGTCTTTGCAGGACTTCGATGCGCAGAAGACGCAATTCCTGGATACTGGCAAGGGTCGCTTCATCAATGGGGCACTCAAATACAACAACAGCCATGGGAGCTCCTTCAGAGACTGATCCCGAGAGGCGGGATCTTCAGCTCTGAAAGTGCAACAAGCGAGCCATGGTGGACCAGGGTCTTAGCCGAGGACGACATCTTTGATTTCAGGAATCTTTTCGCGAAGGATGGGTACGATACCGTTGAACAGGGTAATCTGCGACGACGGACAGCCGGAGCATCCCCCGTAAAGTCGCAATGTTACGATCCCATCATCCACATCCAAAAGCTCACAGCCACCGGCATGAAGTTCGAGCTGTGGGTTGATATCTTTCTCAATGATCTCTTTGATTTGTTCAATCATCATCATGTCTCCTGAAGCCGAAGCTTCCATTTGCTCTAATTTAAATCGGAATTTTTGGAAAGCAAGGCCAGCTCTTTTTGCAAACCGCGAATCGCGGCTTCGCCCATCGCTAAAACCGCCTCCTGGCTGTTGCCTGCGGTGTGCGCTGTCCCCACGAAATTTTCCAAGGAATACAGATCTTTATCGACGAGCGGCTCGCTTTGGAAAACGTCGAGTCCGGCACCGGCCAGTTCACCCTTTTGCAGGGCTTCCTTGACCTTTTCCTGATCGAGCACCTCGCCTCGACTGGTGTTGACGATATATACGGCCGGCTTGATCAAAGCCAGCTCATTCGCTCCAAACATCTTAAGGGTTTGCGGCGTCAGGGGCACGTGAAAAGTCAGAAGATCGGCTTGCTTCAAAAGATCCTGATATTTCACCTGTTTGGCACCGACGCGTTCGGCTTCCTCTGTCTTATCGAGGATATCATGAACGAGAATTTGACAGCCGAAGCCCTGAAGAATCTCGGCAACCCGGGTTCCGATGTAACCGTAGCCAACAATGCCAACTGTCATCGCGGAAAGGCTGCGACCACCGTTTTTCCACCAGATGCCCTGTGACAAACGCCGGGACCCGAGACCAATGTTCCGGCAGAGAGCGAGCATGAGTCCCAGCGTGTGTTCGGCCACGGCATCGCGATTCACACCGCCTTCCCAGGCAATGCGAATTCCAAGCCTGGAGCAGGCTTCGACATCCACGTTATCAAGACCCACACCATATTTCGCGACGACGCGCAGAGCCGGTAGCGAACTTAAAATCGCCGCATCAGCTGGTTCGCGACCGACGAGCCAGGCTTCAGCGCCGTCCAAAACTTTCAGAAGTTTGTCCCGCGTGTCGACACGGGATTCTTCTGCATAGATGATTTTTTCAGTGGGAAAGGCAGCTTCCAGACGCCGGCGCAGCTGAGGCACCTTGAGAAAACTGGAAGCCGTTACGATGATCACAGGACTGCCATCAGCTGATCAATGGTCAGGGCACCAAACACACCGAAAAGGTAGAAGCAGGAATAATAAAAGAGCGGCATGGCCCTTTGATTTTCCTTGGTGCGCAGAAGGACGAACGCGAGCCACACGAAATAAAGCGTGAGGATCAGCGAAAGAACTCCGTAAACCCAACCGGCCGCGCCGAACACCCAAAGGGAAAGAACAGTAGGAACCAGTGTCAGGGTATAAAGAAAGATCTGACGACGGGTGACTTCCAGACCTTTAACTGTGGGCAGCATCGGAATTTTAGCCCGCGCATAATCATCCTTGTACTTGATCGCCAGCGACCAGAAATGCGGCGGCGTCCATAGGAAGATGATCATGAACAAAGCCCAGGCAGGCCAGGCGAGGTCGCCGGTCACAGCAGCCCAACCGATCAGTGGACCCACGCAACCCGCGGCGCCACCGATCACGATGTTTTGAACCGTGCGGCGCTTGAGGTACATCGTATAGATCACGACATAGAAAAAGTTGGCCGCGAGCGAAAGCCAGGCAGCCAGCGGTGTAGCCCAGACCCAAAGAATCGCGAACGAGGCGATCCCGCAAACCATGCCAAAAGTAGCTGCCCTGGCATTGCTGACCTTGCCCGAAGGGATGGGCCGGCTACGGGTTCTTTTCATGTGCTGATCAATGTCAGAATCAACAAGGTGATTGAAAACGGCGGCGGAACCGGAAGCCAGAAAGGTTCCGATCAACGAAGCCATAGCGACGGCGAAACTCGGGAGGCCTTTCTGCGCCATAAAGAGCGCGGGCACCACGGTCACCACCACCAGCATCGAGATGGTTGGCTTCATCATCTGGTAGTAACTTTGCCAGTCGATGGGCTCGGCCGTCACAGGCATGGTGAGCGAATCGGACTTGGTCTTCTGATCCATGGGATTATTCCTTGTGCTCTTTGGCTCATGCCTGCAGGGGAATTCCCGGATTCCCCAGTGGAGCACTGGGGAAAGGACACAGGCAAATGATGGCCGGCTCTCTAGATACCCCGAGCCTCGGAAGTCTTCAATAGGGTGTTGCTATGTCAAGCCAGATAGGGAACCAAACGCAAACGAAGAACAGGATGGGGAAGAGAATCATAATAGCCAGCAGTTGGAGCCAACCCGCTGCTTCCATTCGCTTATTCTTTTCAAGATCTTGACTCGACATGGGTGACCTCCAACTATTCTGGAACACTAAGCCTCAGTTGCATGCGTGCTTCAATCGAACCCACCTTTTATCATGGAGTTTATGCTCACAAAAGTGGTTTTGCAGCGGGCAAACCGCGAAGCCAACGATAGACCTCCCAGTTCCGCCAAACGTTCTTGGTGTAACCGCTTGTCTCTGCGAAGCTCAACGCTTCGATCCATACCAATGGGTCCTCGGCGTGGCGGCGCTGAAGCCATGCATCCACCACATACTCACCGGCATTGTAGGCTGCAAAGGCCTGGTGCCACTGCCCACGATAGCGGCGGCCCAACTCAGCAAGATAGGCCGTCCCGAGAGCGATATTCAGCTCGGGTCTTTTCAAATCCGCCACGGGATCATTGATACGAAGACCAAGTCGTGAAGCCTGGCGCTGCGCTGTATTGCTCATGAGCTGCATAAGCCCGATCGCTTCCGCTGGAGACATGGCATCGGCTTCAAAGCTGCTCTCCTGGCGGGAGATGGCCACGGGTATCTCCTGGTCCATGTAACTTTGCGTGGCCGCGCGCTGATAGATATCCTGATAGGGCTGCGGGAAATAGACAAGCACCTGCTCAGGATAGGCATCCCAGAAATCGGGAATCTTATTGCTCAGCTGGGTGGTCAGGGAAATAGCAGGCAGGTAGTTGCCGGCCATGTGAAGGAGCCTCGAAACGTAAAGCGTCGCTTCCGTATCTTTCATCAACGGAGCACGACTGTTCACATAACGGAAAAGTTCATTCGAGACGGGCTCAAGCCAAACGGTGACATTCGCAGCCAGCATCAGCTCCAAACGAGCCACGCGGCGCTCCGCTTCACGATCGGCGCGGTAGGCTTCCCAGGAAATGTCATCGCGGTCACGAAGCTTTCTTTGCAGCCTCTGCACCGATCCGAAGAATTCCCCTGTGCTGTAATCCTTGTCGATGCGCGGCAAACCTACGACTGTATAAAAGCTTAAAGGATGCTCTTTCTGCAGCTTTTCAAAGTAATCTTCGGCATCACTCTTCAAACCATTTTCGTAAAGTACACGGCCGATCCAATAATAATAGCGCGGCTTCAGCTGATCATCTGTGACCTGACCCAAAAGGGTTTGCCAGATCCGCACAGCCCGGATGCGATCTTTCATCATGTAAGAGAACCAGGCTTCCGACCAGTCGAGGCGCTGGCGCCATTCCGGGGAAATGCCGGGAATATCCTGGCCCATGCGCGTCAGGGACAAGGCCGCGGTCAGATCACCTTCCTCATAGGCGATCCGTGACGCGAGGATATTATAGCCTTCCGCTTTCAGATCATTCAGATCGGACGATTGCTTGGCCGTCAGACCCGTGAGCTGCGTTTGCGCCTGATTGATTTGATTCAGGCCTTCATGGACAGCAATCTTTGCATTCTGATAATCACCCTGCAAAGCCTTGTTGCGCGCCACCCAGAAAAAGGTATCGATGCGTTTGCGCCAAAGCTCGAAGGGAGTCCAGCCGAGTGCTGCGCTTTGCGTTTCCGTTTGACTCAAAAGATCCGCGAGCTGCTGATAGGCGATCGTTGTTTCTTCACGCTGACCGAGGCTCTTGCGGGCTTTCACAATACGGTCAGCGGCATTTACAGCATAAGGCCAGGTGCCAAGACTGAGACGCAAACCAGGCAGCGCCTGTTCATACTTGCTGATGGCCGCCTGATATTCCATGCGGCACGAGGCCTGCAGACCTTCCCAATAGAGTTTAAGATCGGTGCTCAAACCTTTGAGCCAGGTGCGCCAACCCTCGGGCACATCGCGGCGACAGGAGGCTTTCGCGGCTTTTTCGAGAAAGGGATCATCCTTGAAATCACGTGGTGATGCAGGTAAAGACGCCAGACCCTTCGCGGCAGCCTCGCCCTGAAGGTCCTTGATCCTTTGCGTCAGCTTTGTGAGATCAGCAAGCCCCTGCTTTTTGAGCCAGGGCGCGTCCTGACCTTCATTGGTTTGCGCCAACAGAAGACGGGCCAGAAGATCGGCCTGCACAGGTTCGGCCACCAGTTTTTCCTGGGCTTTCACCCAACGCGGAAAAGCCATGGCGGCCATGGCTCCTGTGTCATTTTCCAAAACGAAGAGCCACTGCTTGGCAGCTGTTTCCCAGGCATTGGCTTCCTCGGATTGCACAGCTTCCATGGCGACCAGAATATCTTTGACAGCGTCCTGTCCCCCTTCACGATCCTGCACCACCGCGCGCAGACGGCGATACTGTTCCTTCATGGGGCTTGTCGTCGGTTTGAAACCGGCGGCATCAATCGTCACCAAAGGTTCATGGGTGACACCAGCGCAGCCTGTGAGCAGGCTGACACACAAAAGGCTACGCGCTATCCGTTTCATAAGGATCCTTGTACTTCTGTTCCTTTGAAGCTCACCGTACCATCGAGGATCTGTCCACCGGCTTCCTGCACAGCGGCCTTCACCTTCGCATGATAGCGAGGTTCAGCGAAAATGGCCATCACACCGCCACCGCCGGCTCCACAAATACGGGAAAACATGGCGCCAGCCCCTTGCGCGGCTGCACTGATGCGTTTTGTTTCCGTTGTCTCGATATCCGACCACATGCGGGTGCGGAGCTGCCATTCCTGAGCCGAGAGCTTAAAGACTTCGCTCCATTGACCGGCCAGTACTGCTCTGGCCACGGTTTCGGAAATGGTGCCGATCTCGTTTAAAATGCCGAGTATGGTCTGATCGCCTTCAAAAGCGCGGCGGAAGATGGCCCAGTTGTTGGTGCCGGACGCCCGCGAAACACCGCTGTAACAGAGCAGCAAAAGCTCCTGCAAAGCCTGGGCCTTGTTATCATGTATGGTTTGAACTTGAACGCCGCCTGGGGGATAGCTGATGATATTGATGCCGCCGCGCAGGCCGCCCCAATAATCCTGGCAACCCGTCGGAACACGAATAAGGCCAGTTTCCAGATCCTGAACAGTTTGCACGAGCTGATGATCGGTGAGTTTCAATGGCTGGCCAATATCCTGCCTGGCCTTCAAAAGCGCCGAGGCCATCGCTATGCCGAGGCACGATGATCCGCCAAGGCCCGCGCCGGCCGGGGATTTCGCCTGGATGCGAATGCTGAGGGGCGCCCATTCCTTGCGCCAAAAATAGCCGAGAAGTTTTTCCAGCCAGGGCAGGGAACCCGCGCCGACGACTTCATCAAAGCCGCCTGAGATCGTGCGCCCCTGGTCTTCGCTTGTAATATTGAAATCCTTGGGGGACTTCTCGATTTCCACGCGAGCATGCAGCGTGATCCCGAAATTCACGGTTTGCCGAT
Organism: Oligoflexus sp.; assembly: GCF_035712445.1. Lineage (NCBI taxonomy): Bacteria > Pseudomonadati > Bdellovibrionota > Oligoflexia > Oligoflexales > Oligoflexaceae > Oligoflexus > Oligoflexus sp. The sequence goes on from NZ_DASTAT010000071.1 coordinate 54,426, forward strand.
GCTGCAGTATTTGTGTCAAAGGAGTGATATCAAGCGTGCCTCCTGCTATATCCACACGCGTAGGACTCAGTGCCTGGATCACCATGCCTCTCTCCCTTCATGACAAGTGCGCTGGCCGCTTTCTAGCGAACCTCGGTGGCCTCATGCTAAACTATACAGAAAGCAGGGTGTAGCGCCCAAGCTGAAAAGGAGAAAGCGCGATGAGTCGTCGCACGGATTTTCTGCAGATGCGCCGCCGCCTGTGCATCTGGGATCTGGAACCCAAGCGGGCCGATGCTCTCAAACTCAATGTGGAACGGTCGCTGCGTTTTCTTCCCCAGCTCGATCTGGTACGACTCAAGGCCCTTGATGATCCCAACCTTCTGCCCTGTGATCTTCTGGTGGTCTTTGCCACGCATCTTGGGGAAGAGGAACTCATCACCTGGCTCTCGGGCTTTGAAAAGCGCATGGCGCAGCAGCAGCAGGGAATCTGGATTCCGGCCCTGATTGTGAATGCCAGTGAGATGACGCGGGTGGTCGAGGTCCTGGAGCAGACGCTGAATTCTAACTGGTATTTTGACTTACTACATCCTGACCATCTGAGCAGTCTGCCGGTTCGTGTGGCAAACTTACTGCGGATGCACGACCACTTGCACGAGTTGCTCCGCTATGAGAAAGAATTAAAGCGCATGCAAACGGATATTGGTCGCATCGAAGCTGAACTTCAGGCTTTGCGCTAACGTATTTTCAGCGAGGTCCCTGTGAGTTATATCCCCCCGGAACAATTGCAAGGATCCGCACTGATCGTTCAGTACGTCATTGATTTGCGCGCCAAAGGTCATTTTCTTCCCTATGACGAGCATCGTATTATCAATAAATGGGTAAGCGCGGCCGGAGATGCTGACACGCTTCTTTTGATTCTGGCTGATCTTTTGCCTGACTTTTATGGCAAGGCCCAAAACCGTACCCATCCGCCTTCTTTAAGCCGTCTCGACAAGAAGATTACGCAGATTCTCAATACCCGGCGTCATCGGGAGCATTTTGTCATCGAATCGTAAACCTCGCGGAGTTTGAATCATGGAGTCCCCCCTGCTCAACCTCAACGATGAAACGCTCAGGACCTGGCTTTCCGAGAAGAAGGGGCCGCTGCTCGTTGCGTTCTGGGCTCCCTGGTCGGGTCCCTGTTCGGTGCTGGAGAGCGCGCTGAAGGAAATAGCCTCGGACTATAACAAGCGCATCACCGTCGCGCGTTTGAACGTCGATGAGAATGCGCACGCGCCGGCCGAGTATGGCGTCAAATCCATTCCGCACATTCTGATCTTTGAAGATGGCAAAGTCGTCGCCACGATCGCCGGTCCGCAGCCGAAAGCGAAAATAGTGGAGACAGTGGAAAGACGGCTATCGAGTTGAGCGCGAGTTTGGTTTATGATCGCGGCCTTAAGCACCGTGGAAAAGGAATTCCCGAGCATGGCCAAAAAACCAGCAAAATCCCCGCGTGATACCAGCAAGCAAGGAAGCATCGAGCGCAGCTTCATCAAGCAGGGCCTGAAAATCCTGGGCGTTGATGAAGTGGGCCGCGGCTGCATTGCAGGTCCGGTTTATGCGGCCTGTGTCAGCCTTGATTATGATGCTCTGAAAGACCTCGACACCAAAACGCGGGCTTTGATCCGCGATTCCAAAACACTCAGCAGCGCTCAGCGGCAACGAATACTCCCCGTCCTGCACATCGTCTGCCGGGATTGGGCCGTTGGCGTTTCCACCGTCACCGAAATTGAAGAGCAGGGGATCGTTCCCGCAACCTTCCAGGCCATGCTTCGCGCCTTTGAAGCGATGAAGGAAACGCATGATCTTCTTTTGATTGATGGCAAGCAGCTGAATCCCATGCTGCCCATTCGTCAGGAGGCCATCATCGGTGGAGACGGCCTTTGCTTTGCGATCGCTGCGGCTTCGATTCTGGCCAAGGAAGCCCGCGATGATTTCATGCGGCAGGCGGCCTTGAACTTCCCGCACTATGATTTCCATGAAAATGTCGGCTACGGCACAAAAAGTCACTTAACGGCGATGGAAGCGCGTGGCATTACGCCTTTGCATCGGCGCAATTTCGCTCCGGTCACACGTTATGCGGAGCTTGGTCATTACTTTACCGCTACGGTATAAACGCGCCCGCCGCGGCGAAGCCCTGGTTGCTGCCTGGCTTTCTCACCGCGGCTTTCACGTCATCGCTCAAAATTTCCGCCGCAAATCCCTCGAACTCGACCTCGTCGCCGTCAAAGGCCGCGAGCTTCTGATCATCGAAGTGAAAACCCGCAGCGCTCCGATTGATGACTGGCAGCATCTCATTCCACCACGCAAACTCGCCGCAATCTGGCGAGGCAGCGATCGCTTTCTCAATGAGCATCCAGAATATATGGATTATACCATACATTTGGGACTCGCACTTGTGACGGAAAAGTGTGGTGTGCCTGTTGCTTGGATGCGTCTGCCGGCGGCTTCGGATTCCACTTGATTTGCGCGCGTATCTATTTGGGGCGTGGATGGCTCAATTAGAATTCTACCAAGTGTCGGTGAAGAGATCGGTATAGGCAGCCGGTAGATGAACGACGCTGCGACTTCCAATTCCTGGAACGAAAGTTCCAGGAATTAACGGAGCGCAGGCCCTGTTATTGAGATAAACACCCCGGTGAAAAAACTCTCCCGCAAGGAAGTGTTCTGTCAAATGGAGTTGACTCATCCCAAACAGTTCCGCTGTCGAAATTGTCAGGATTTCCCATATCAATCGCTCCTGGATTGGTAACGGGGCGTGGCGGCTGACGGGGCAACACAAAAATGCTACTGCCGTCGACTTTAACACCACGAACCGAAGCACCCAGACCGTAATTCAACTTCTTGAGATAATCCGTACAGTAGGCTTTTCCCCAATAGGATTCATCACAGATACCCATTTTCAGCAACTGGGTATTGATTTTTTTAAGTTCTTCTGCGGTTTTACTGCTGTCTGTCTGCACGACGACTTTTGAACCCATTCCCCCGTTTTTTCCAAACTTCTTCTCAACGGCTTTTGCCACGCAAATCTGCATGGGGCTCAGTTTAAGCACCCCATCATTGGCAACAGTTGATACTGCTGTGTCAGGGTTTTTAGTAGCCTCTTCGTTGTCAGATATCACCTTTGTGGAAGAATCAGAAGCTTCCACTGTCTTTGTATCATCATGTTTGGAAGAGTTATCCGCAAGTTTGGACGTGTCGTCCGCAGGTTTGGACGAGTCGTCCGAAGACACGCGGGGTGGAACTTTCGTAGGTTCCTTTGTCGGCGGAGGATCAGATTTTGGGTGCTCATTCTTCAAATTACCGTTTGAACTGTAACAAGTCGGTTGACCTTTTTCACAATAGACATCTGGACTGATCCCGGCTTTATCCGGCTTCTGATAACCGTCCTTATAACCTCTGGCGAAAGCTTTCTCTATTTCTTCCTGGCTTGGACCTTTTTGTGTCCAAGTTTGAGAAGAACCCGAGCTGGCGTCCTTCGTTTTGGATACTGATCCAACAACGCCAGCATCAAAACCGCCGTTAAAACCTGCTCCCTCTCCCTGGGATTTTGAAGTTCCCTTCTGAATTTCTTCGTCGTTTGTTCTTTTTCTAAGATCTTCTATGTAGCTTGTGCCAAGCTTTCTTCCTGCATAATCTCTCATACTGTCGGACCAATCATGACGATGCTCAACGCCCTTTTCGTCTTTATGGTAGCTGGTAACCCATTGCCCACCCCCAACCATGTTCATGTATTTCACACCTGGTGACTGTGCTAGAGCTTTGGCCTGCTCCTCAGCACAGCTGGCAACGATCTCCTCGCCAGCCCAAGCGTTAACTGCTTCCATACAGGCTTTGCTTTCCTGGCCTGAGGCGGACTCCAAAAGGCAAAATGATTTGACCAGACCATCGATTTTGTTCACCGGCTCTCCGAGCGGATACACCTGGTCCGAGTACGCAGCTTGCGCTGCAGCAAGAGCTGCTGCCGTGATAATAGCCCGTACAAGTATAGATTTCACTTTTGGCTCCTTTGCTTGTCCCGAATGAGTCTAGCTTCCAGACCTTTATTTCCGAATTTTTTTTCCATAGCTTTCGCAATACAGATTTGAACTGGGCTGTGTTTGATTACTTCATCATCAGCTACAGATGAGACAACCGTTTCGGGCTTTTTTACCTTATCACTGTCAGATTTCAGCTGCTTGGAGAAATTGGGCAAATCCGCTTTCTTAGTATCAACTGGTTTTGTCAATTCATCGGACGATACCCGGGGCGGAACTTGTTCAGGTTCCGTGGCTGGCGGGGGATCGGATCTTGGGTGCTCATTCTTCAAATTGCCGTTTGAACTGTAACAAGTCGGTTGACCTTTTTCGCAACAGACATTGGGAGTGATTCCAGCCCTTTGAGGATCCTTATATCCCTCCTTGTAACCCCTTGCGAATTCTTCATCGATTTCATCCTGGCTGAGACCTTTTTGTGTCCACTTTTGTGAGGAACCAGGGCTTGTTTCACGCGTGCTGGATACCAATCCTTCAAGATAGGCTTCAAAACCAGCGCCTCGAGACTTGAAGGTGCTCGTATGAATCCCTAAATCGCCAGGGTTTTTTCGAAAGTAGACAACATAGAGTGTACCCAGCCTACGCCCAGCTTCGTCTCTCATACCGTCTGACCAATCGAGCCGATGGTCAGTTCCATCCTTATCTTTGTGGTACGCCCGATGCCAAACACCACCCTCAACCATATTTCCGTAAGTCACACCTGGTGACTCTGCAAGGGCCTTGGCCTGCTCATCCGCGCAAGTGGCAACGACTTCCTCAACACTCCAAGCCTTGATTGTCTCCAGACAGGCTTTGCTTTCCTGGACAGAGGTGGATTCCAAAAGACAAAACGATTTAATCAACCCATCGATTCTGTTCACCGGTTGTCCAAGCGGAAACAGCTGATGCGAGTAGGCGACTTGTGCGGAAGCAAGTGCTACCGCGATGGAAAACACTTTGTCAGTAATTTTCACTACCTTCTCCTCTGCTGCTACGCAACATTTGGATACCACCCCCTATACCGAGGGTCAATCCCTTATGCAGGAAGGAGTTGGAGTGCATTTCAAAAATCGTTTTCAGTGCTCACGACAGCATGGCTGACGTTAAAGGACAAGAACACCATTCTTTGGAAAAGAGAATTTTGCCGAGGATGAGCCGCCGGAAGGAAAAGGCAGGGTAGGGAGAATTCACGCTGTATCTTGCAAATAAGACGAACAAAGAGAAAAACCCCGGAAGCGTTCGCTTCCAAGGTGACTTCTCAAAACTTAGGGCTGCCTTTGACGAATCAGGCTTCCGCTTCGGCTTTTTTGCCAACAAAGCGGCTGCGGATACGAGCGGCTTTACCGGCCAGACCGCGGAGGTAGTAGAGGCGCGAGCGACGGACGATACCGGCGGCCACAACTTCCACTTTGGAGATCATAGGCGAATAGGCTGGGAACACGCGTTCCACGCCGACGCTGTTTGCGCCGATTTTGCGCACTGTAAAGGACGACTCGATGCCGCCCTTCTTATAAGCAATCACCACGCCTTCAAAAGGCTGAATACGGAACTTGCCAGCTTCGGCACCTTCCTGGATTTTATAGTACACCTTGACAGTGTCGCCAGGACGGAATTTAGGCAAAGCGGTATCTTGCTTGGGTTGTTTTTTGCTTTCGAAGTTGCTGATGATAGAGTTTTTCATCGAATTTGACCTATTACAGTTTGGAAGCCTTGAAAGTGCTACCCTGACTCGTCTTTCAGGAATGAGCTTTACTACACGAACTCCGGTAGCCGGTCAAGGCCTGGTTTCGCTATTATCAGCCATAACAGCATATTACATGGCCATTCCGAGTGTGGAACGGATGATATCCTGCTTGGCATCCTGCAGCGCATCATAGAGTTCTTCCCGATCTGCGGTCGAAATTCTTTGGCGCATCAAGGGCAGAATTCGGTCTTCGATCAGCTGCCCATGTCGAGCCAGAGCATCACGAAGTTCCATGACCTGGTCGGCGGGAGGATGATCGTCAAGTCCGAGTCGATCGAGTTGCATGCGCAGCCCGACCAGATCCGTCTCCAAACGCTGCAAGGCAGCATCCTGTTTAGGAGAAACCGCTGCAAGCTCGGGCAGAAGATACTCCAATTCAAGAGTGAGATGGGCTTTCAAATGACCTGCGATACTCGACCAGTTCTGATGAGTCGTTGACCCATCAATAAAAGCGCTGACATCACTCTGGCGTTCTTTAAGCTCGTTCTTGAGGAGCTGCAATACATCCATGACGATAACCCTTCCACAGCATTACTGGGATAAACCCGGCCCGATGGCTTTTGCCGAAACGTTCCATACTGGTATCTAGATGATGAAATGATGAGGGCTGGTATAGACCATCAGGAAAAACGATTCAAGCACGAGTGCGAGTACGCTCTAAAATCACGTCATCGAAAGCGGCAAATGATTGGTGAGGATTTCATCAAAACCAGCATCTACAGCGGCTTTGGCGTCCTCATCACGCACAGGGAGATAAGCCAGGAGGCGGGCTCCTCGCTTGTGATAGGCCTCGGCAAAGAATTTTGTAAAAAGATCACGACCTGCAAAATACCGTGGAATGGAATATGTTCGTCCGGAGCGGATCCCGCCGACGAAGGGCATTCCAGAAAACACAGCAAGTCCAGCCCGATAGCATTCGGCTTCGCGGGCCAGCGTCCTTGCATTCGGAAAGAGCTGCCGTAGATAACGTTCGGCGCGAGCGCTCCAGCAAAGGAAGCGGGCCTGCTCATTGAGCCAGGATTCAGCCTTCTTCCTGCGCGCCCACTCGTGCAGACCCAGGAGCGTGGGCCCGGCGGACTCGGGTTTGATATCGAAGGTCCAGCTGAAACCCGCGTAGGACTCAATGAATTCATCAAAGGTCAGAAGTCGATGACCGTGGGGACTCCGGAGCGACAGGAGTTCCCGCAGACTTGTTTTTTCCACAATCAAAGAATTGGCGAATGTCCGGGTCAATTCCGAATCATGGTGCAAAACAATGTGACCATCGGCCGTGGTGCGCAGATCCGTTTCGAGATGGGTAAATCCAGCCTCTATGGCAGCATCAAAGGCCTCGCGCGTATTTTCGAGAGCTACGGTATGATAGCCACGATGACTTATCCATACGACCGGGTCTTGTTCCATGCCCATCCTCCCTGCTAGGATCCTTGGTTTGAATACACTTTATAAGCGAGTCAAGCATGGATTCCGCAATATATATCAGTCCCAAGGCCCTCGAAGCCGCACTCGAACTGCAAGAGCACACGGCGCGCTATCGCAATCTGCCCCTGCGGCTTTACATTGATGGCAAAGGTTGTGATGGCTTCTATTATGGCGTGTCCTTCGATCCGCAAAGCCCCGACGACCTTGTGTTCCCACAGGAAGGCGGTCTCCTTCTGATCATCGACCCCCCAGCCTTTGAATTCTGCAAGGGGTCCACCATTGAGTGGATTGATGACGAAAGAGGCACAGGCTTTCTCGTTGAAAATCCGCATCAATGGAAGTTTCGCGGAAAATTTTTCAAAAGAAAAGCCTGGATCGATAAACTGGAAGGGCGTCAGTCACCGGATTCGGGGGAAGTGCTGCAGAGCTGATAGCCGCCGCCGTATACGTTGCGGATTTCCAGCTGGGATCCCTGCAGATAGCGTCTGAGGCGCGAGATATGACTGGCCATGGACCTGGGGGATACACGCACATCCTTCCAGACGGCAAGCACCAGATCCTCATGGCTCAGACAGTGATTAGGATTTTTCAAAAGGTGGCGGAGGATCTGCCCCTCTTTGGGTTTCAGCCTCACCCACTCCCCTTCCATACTCAGTTTCAAACGATGACCCGCGGTGTCCAGGATCAAGTCGTGGAGCTGCATGACCGAACTTGTGTCGCGAGGACCATCAAAGTTCAGGATTTCCTGCACGTTGAAGGGCAGCTGGGTGCGATCATCGGCGCTGATGATCATGGCGTCAGGGGATGCCGGCGCGAAGCCGTCCACGTCCCCCAGATAGAGCCTGGGCACGGATTCATAACGAATCCCGAGCAGATTTTCGAGATTGATCAGCTCGTCGGCGAAATCCGCGCTCCGAACGATCACAAGGTCCGGCAAGCGTCCCCTTAAGGGTGCCATGCGCAAAAAGTTGCGCAGGGAGGCGAAGGCTCGAACGGCAAAATCACCCTGCAAAAGCGCAGGCGTGCTTTCTGCTGGAGGCCGGGGACGTTCCAAAATCCAAATGACCGACATGCGAATTCCTTCTTATAGACTCATCTTACAAAGACTGTAACGCGATGTGTAGTTAGCCGGAGCTTTCATCAGCATAAGCGTCTCCTGCGAGGGATCATGATAGAAAGCCGCGTGAAACGAAGTGCCTTCCTTGAAGACGCCGCGATAGCCGCGATGAACCACTTCGGTCGGTTCAATCTTGTAAATAGCGACTGTGAGTTCATGATCCAGCCACTGCGGAAGAAAGAGATAATCCGATTTGGGATCAGCGCTCAAAAGCGGTCTTGCGACGTGCACCTTGCTGATGGGCACACTGAGCTGATTTTGCTTCTGGAAAGGACTGCTTTTGCTCAGGCGTTGAATTTCAATGCTGGCATTGGTCCAAAGAAGAGTGTCACCCTTCACGTAACTCAAAAGGTTCGTGACCTTCCCTTCCTGAAAGGCCCAGCTTTCGATCGGAGCCTTGTCACCCAGGTCTATGGAATGCTGATCCTTGGGATCGCGCCAGCGCAGGGTTTGGAAACTGGGTTCCTTGACCTTGTCCGAGGTTCCACGATCGAGCCAGACCATCTGCGTTCCGCCCTGGGCATCCGCGAAAAGCTGGGCCTGACCGATCACCTGGGTTGTGGGTTCAGCGCGTGGTTTCGCGCCGCCCTTTCCATCGAGCTGCACTTCGAGCTGCAGGTAAGGTTGATCATCCAACGACTCATCTTCCTTGCCTTCTCGCACAAGGGTTCGCAGTTTTCCGCCGGAAATCTGCCAGTCGGTGAGTTCCCAGGCTGCCTTGGTATCGCTCGAAAATTGCTGCAGGACCGCGTTGCTCTGCAGATCGCGGATCTGAATCGTCGGTTTGCCGCGATCGCTGGTTTTCAGGGCAAAAACTGCCTTTTGCTGCCAGATCCCCGCACCCAGGAGTATGCTGTCCTGGGCGATCGGCAGGGCAACCAGCGTATCCTCGTCCATGCTTGAAATACTGCGGAACGGCAGGTGATACATGGTCTTCACACCGCGGCGGGTGGTGACTTCAAGGATCAGCGAAGGCCCGAGTTCGGGCACGATATGGACACGATCGATGCGCAGATCATCCTTGCGGATCGGAATCTCGGCGCACGAGACAGATTTGGCATCCTGCAGGGCATCCCAATCAGACTTGAGTTTGCCCGTGCCCCAGCTGCAGGCGGTCAGAAGATAGAAAGGCGCCACGAAAATGGCCAGGTTTCTCATCATAAATGCCTACCAGTCCCTCAAGATTTTCATCAATTGGTCGATGCGTGTTTTGTAAAGATTCGGAATGAGTGCAACAGGTATTGTATGCGATTTTTCATTTATCCCAAAATAATTTTCGTCCTGGGGCTCTTCCCCTTGCTGAGCGCCTGTCAGACGATTGTTCAGCTGGAAGGGGCCACTCCGGTCAAGCTTCCCTATCTGAAAAATACAGCCAATGAATGCTATTATCTCGATGAGTTCATGCCGGTGCCGGACAATCTTGTTACGGGTCTTTCAGGCGCCCTTAAGCTCCGCTATTACTCGTTCAAGTTTGCGAATTACAAGGATTGGAACGAACGGGAAATCGTTCTTTCATTTTATTCGCGCGATGATAAATGCTGGTCACTCTTTGAAGAATTCTATGTTGTGAAGTGAATGACCAAAGGGATTGCCCCTCGTACCTCGTCTCTATTCACGCTACAATATCTTTGTCGAACTGCAACTTGAGGAGCCCTCCGGTGCCATTCAAGCCACGCGCCATCGCTTTGGTTGTCCTCTCATGCGCCCCAGCGGGCTGTCAGACCATGAGCCTGTTCGAGTTGCCCAAGGGCTCTGCGCCGGTGGTGACTGCGGCGCCTGTTCCATTGGTTCCGGCTCCCTCGCCGCTTTTGGATCAGGCCAACGAATATGCTCGCGACGGGCTTTATCGTGAAGCCGTGGCGGCGTTCCGCAAGCATCTGTCCGAGCGCCCCAAAGATGCCGCGGCGCATAGGACGCTTGGGATTGTCTATGTGAAAACAGGTGCGTATAAACTGGCGATTCAGCATCTGCAGGAAGCTCTGCCGACTTATCCGGAGAATGCTGAGCTGAATTATTATCTGGCCGAGGCTTATCGCACGCAGACGCGCTATGCGGATGCGATTTTTCATTATAAGAAAACTTTGCAGACTGAGCCCAAGAATGTGAATGCCTTGAAGGCTCTCGCGTGGAGCTATTATTCGATTCGCTATTATGCCGAGGCGTTGAAGACGGCGAAGTTCCTTAAAAAGCTCGACCCGAATGATTTTCAGATTTCGATCATCAACGCGCGCATTCTGAATAAAATTGGGATGAATGACAAGGCTTTGGCTATTCTCAATAAGACCGAGGCGCTGTCCGGTCCCCAGGAGCTGCCGTATCTTTACAGCGTGAAGGGGGACATCCTCCTGGACGAGGGCAACCGCGTGGAGGCTGAGCAGGCTTACCGCAAAGCCCTGCAGGACCAGCCGCTCCTGCCGGGGGCTCTGACTGGTCTTGCGAAAAAGTTCATCAAGGATCAGCAAAACCTCGATATGGCGGTCACCTATCTCGAACGCGCGCTGCGCATCCGGCCGAATCTGACGGAAGCTTACTTCCTATTAGGCCAGGCGCTCGAGAAAAAGGATCCCAGGAAGTCGCTGGAAAACTACCGCACCTTCGCCAAGGAAGCCGCCATGGATCCTCAGTTTCAGCAGGAGCTGGGGTTCGCCCGGGAAAAGATCGCGGCGGTGGATGGCAAGGACGAGAACGCGGCGAACAGCAATGTGAAGCAGGTGGAAGATCTGGAGGATGCGCTCTAGCGGGCGCAGGCGGAAGACGTCATGACCCGAAGGGTTACCGCGCAGGCGGAAGATCTGGAGGATGCGCTCTAGCGAGCTGTCCTGCCGTCATGGCCCGAAGGGCCATCGCGCAGGCGGAAGACGTCGTGGCCCGAAGGGCCATCATTTCTTCTTTCACACCAGCTTCATTTCCTCTTTCTGATAGCTCAGCAAACTCCGCCGCGCATCGAAAAGGTTCTTGTACGAATCATAACGGACCTTCAGCCGATCAGATTCGCGGCGAGCCTCCACCAGCTTATCCAGAAAATCCAGATATTCGGGATCGGTTTCCGTGAGGCGCTTCAAACGGGCCTCACTCACCTTTCCATCATCGAGCCGCAAGGCAACCCGGGCTCGAATGGTTGGCTTCATCAGCTCATAGTGCTCCGCCGTTTTCTTGGCCTCGACATAGGCCAATCCCACTTTGTTAGCGATATGAACAATCTCCTCCAAACCCAGTTTATCCCAGGACTTTCCGTCCTGCGGCTGTGAATTGGCTTTGTCCGCGGATTTCATACGTTTTTTTACCTTTGCAACGCAGGCCCTGATAAGACCTCCGAAAAATTTAACCGGAACTTTTGACTTCGTCAAATATGCCCTTAAGGATTTGCCAAATTTTCCGATACGTCATAAAGGGTGGATAATTCCAGACATAATATGTCACAATGGAAGAGGTAGGAAAAGGATAATCCTATGAACACCGTCGAGCTAGTCAGTCCCTTGGATTTCTTTCGCGATCAGGTCACGAATGCGGCCCAATCATTGAAACTTCAACTCAATGATGACATCGAATTCTACCTCGTCAACCTCCTCTGTGAGTTTATCAACCCTGCACAACTGAACATTGACGATGATATGGCTGTGCTGGACACGCCCCTGGCTTTGATGCTGAAAAAAGCCCTGGAATCCTCGCCTGACACCCAAATCAAAGTCTATAAGCGCCTGGGCGACACCAGTCTTTACCTCGCCGGCTATTTCCAGGATTATTTCAATCGCAAGACCTTTGACGTCGGCTACTACATTAACATGGGTGCCGCCGCTTACAACCAAACTTCCACACTCATGCGCACCCATAAAAACGACAGCCACTTCTCAAAAGTCTATTTGAGCATGGCTCAGGATTTCCGTTCGCTGGTGAATCTGGTGGCCGAGATTTCCGAATCCACACCGCTCGCCAGCAAACGCGATCTTTTGACAACGTACACCCGCTGGCAGCATACGCAATCGGGCAAACTGCGCAAGATTCTGGAAGACGAAGGCATCACGCCTATTCCTCTTCTGAATAAAGATCCGCAATGATGCGGGCCTCGTTTCAGGACATGATCCAGCGCATCGAGGATGAGCTGGCCGCGTCCTATGGTTTTCCCATAGCCGTGTCCGCTTCCTCATGTCTGACGCAATCCGCCGAGGCCGCCGCGGTCGCCTCTGAAAATCGGGCCGCCTTGATCCTGCGAACCGATCCTGTGCAGGATGAGCTGGAAGTCGGACTCTACTTTAAACCCGACCTCATGGCTACCATCGAGCAGCAAAATCCGCTGCAAAGACTCGATAGTCATAACCTCGATGCCTTCTGCGTGGCCGTCGAGGAAGTCAGTCATTTCCATCTGGTGATCAATCGCGTTCAGGCAGGTCAAGGCGTGAGTCTTCTCGAACTCGAATGGCAAGGCGAAGTGGATAAGCTTCTGATCGCCGGCCGTGTCCTGGAGCAGCAAACCGGCGATCCGCATCTGCCGCAGCTGACCCGCATGATCTTTGATCATTCCTATTGCTACACATCACAGCAGGATCTTTACGAAGAGGCCCACCGCCTCGCAGCCCGTTACTGCTATAAACTCCTGCCCGAGCTGCAGAGCGCACCCAGCCGCAAACGAGCCGGAAAACTGCGGGACGCCTGCCGTCAGACCTATGAGCTCCTCTGGGCGGAAAAGCTTCGCACCATCAATCGACTTTGAGCCTCACGCCTCCTGTGATAGGAACGAGGGATGGAGGCATCACCTCGTGAAAACTCGCGCCCAAGGTTTAAATCTGCACGATATGAAGGCGTTTGGCCTTCTCCACAGCAATGTCGAAATGATTCGCATTGATCGTCTGGAAGAAAGGCATCAGCCGAAAATTCCCTTTCCCCATAAGCATAGCTTTTTTCAAATCGTTATTATTTCTGAAGGCCAGGGTTGGCATGAAATCGATTTCACGCGCCACCCAGTTCAAGCGGGCACGCTTTTTATCATAAAGCCGGGACAGGTGCATGCGTGGGAGCTCAGTCCTGATACAGCCGGATATCTGGTCGAGTTCGAATCCCAGACCCTTCGAAAAGTTCAGAATCTGAATGATCCTCTGGCAAGGCTTCATGCACTGCCTGATGCCATGACTCCTGAACCCGCACAGCATGATCACGTTCTGCGGCTTTGTCAGGATATGCTGCACGAGCAGCAAGGAAAACCCTCGGGCTGGGAAACCATCCTGCAGCTTGAGCTTTTGACTCTGCTCTCTCTTTTCTTTCGCTTCTCCCCATCCTCTCTCATGCTCCCAGATAAGGATCACACGCTGCAGATCTTTTTCAGTCTGGTCGAGACTCACTTCACGCGCCATCACAATCTTGAATTCTATGCCGATAAACTTTCTTTGACACCGAAGGCCCTTACCATGCGCGTGACGCGGGCCTTGGGAATTCCGCCGAAGAAGGTGATACAGGATCGCTGTCTCCTGGAAGCGAAAAGACTCCTCGCTTACTCCACAGATGCCAATACCGCGATTGCCCGAAAAATTGGTTTTGATGATCCCAATTATTTCCTGCGACTCTTCCGCTCCAAAACCGGCATGACGCCCAGCGAGTTCCGCAGCCAGCAACTGGACAAAAGTCACAGGGCCTAGCACTAATGTAACATATTGATAATATAAGTCTTTATTATTTCCATCCGGGTTTTTCTGAGGTACGATCGTCCTGAGACGTGAAACAGTTCGGGAGTAACTCCATGCTCAGACAGATCTTTGCCTCCCTCACAAGTTATGGGGGAGTCCTGCTTACCTTTGTCTTTTGGTACACAATCATTCCTTTGCAGCCGAAGTTCGAGGAATGGCAAAGGGATCCCATGAATCTCTTTCTGGCCCTGGCTGTCTGGGGCCTTCTTGGTGGCATCAGCTGTCTTTTTCTCTCCCGGCATATTGCAGCCTGGGGCATGAAGGTGGACCTGGCCGAAACGAATGCCGAGGATGCCGACATTACGAAGGCGACACTGATTTTGCATCGGGTTCAAAAGAAGCTCGGCCTTAAACATAAGCCGCAGCTTGGTGTCTATGAGAACTCTGAGATCAATGGTTTCATGGTGGGACTGACCCTATCCCGGAGCACTCTCGCATTGTCACGCGGCGCTTTGCAAAATCTGAGTGATGATGATCTGGCAATTCTTATGAGCCGCGAGATTTTGCACTTCAAAAGCGGGGACGTCCACGCCCTCGCCTTTATGCAAGGCGTCCTCTTCTCATTCACACTTTATGTGTCCAGGATGCTGGCTTTTCTTCTGGGAACCAGCCTGAGACAGACCGAAGAGGAGGAAACATCCTCTCAGGGCGTGGAGATGATCCTGACCACGGCGCTGCTCCTGCTTTTGACTTTACCTGGGACTCTTATCTTCTGGCTCTTCAGTCGAGCCAGCGCGGTGCGCGCGGATACGGCCGTGGCGCGCCTTGTGGGTTCATCGGTCTATGCTGCGTTTTTGAATCGTGTTCAGGGTCTAAGACCGCCCAAGTCCGAGATTTTTTCCGATGCCTTCAAACTGCAAAGTCAAACCTATCCTGCCTGGTCCGGCTGGCCATCCCTGCAGCCGGGACTGCCCCTTCGTCAGAAAATTCTCGTCACCCCTTCCTAAGCCGCGTTATCAGGATGCCTCTCGGAGACTCGTCAGAGTCTCCGTCATCCGAAGGCTTGAAAAGAGCTGCTTCCACAGCTTTCCGTGAACCTCAGCTGCAGACGCCCGCCCATCTTCATGAGGCGATGCTGGACGGCATCCAGCCCCGCGGGGTTTTGGAGTTTCTCCGTCCGCGCGTTGCCCTTGAGGGTATGAAGGATTCGATAGTTTGCTGGGCCAGTTCAAGAGGCGGCGTATGGCGATGCGGCTGGATTTCAAGAACATTTCGAAAAGTCGCGGATCACCCTGCAGGATCGTGCTCATGATCTCTTCTGATGATAAGCATACGCTCGACTTTGAAGTCATTCAACACGGGCTCCCAGTTGAGTTCCAGAGTGCGCCTTGAGCCGATCGCCTGATGAAAGCGGATCTCCCGTGGAAGTAAATGGCGTAAACAGCAACAGCGGAACTATCGCCATGATTTGGAGCAATCATAAAACAGCGGGATAAAGTCAGGAAGAAAAGGGGCGTCCCGCGGAAAGCGGGACCGGACCACTTACGAACGCTTGTCCATCGGTGTGTAGTGACGAACGGTGGCGCCAGTGTAGATCTGACGAGGACGACCGATCTTGGTCGCGGGCGACTCGTTCATTTCCTTCCACTGAGCCAGCCAGCCTGGCAAACGACCGAGGGCGAACATCACGGTGAACATGTTGGTTGGGATGTTCAGCGCTTTGTAGATGATGCCCGAATAGAAATCGACGTTCGGATAGAGCTTTCTTTCCACGAAATAAGAATCCTTGAGAGCCTCTTCCTCCAAACCTTTGGCGATATCGAGGAGCGGGTCCTTGATTTTCAGTTTGGTCAGAATCGTATCGCAGGCCTGCTTGATGATCTTCGCGCGCGGATCGAAGTTTTTGTACACGCGGTGGCCGAAGCCCATCAGACGGAAGTTGTCGTTCTTGTCCTTGGCCTTCAGAATGAATTTCTTATAGCCGCCGCCGTCCGCCTGGATCTCCTGCAGCATCTCGATCACAGCCTGGTTTGCGCCGCCGTGCAGAGGTCCCCAGAGGGCATTGACGCCCGAAGAGATCGCCGCATAGACGTTCGCCTGGGAAGAACCGACAAGGCGCACAGTCGAGGTCGAGCAGTTCTGCTCGTGATCAGCATGAAGAATCAGAAGGATATTCAAGGCCTTGGCGACTTCCGGGTCGGGATTCGAACCATACATCTGGGCCAGGAAATCGGAGCAGTATTCGTTGCTCGATTTCGCGTCGATCAAGGACTGGCCCTGGCTCGCGCGGTATTGGTAAGCCGCGAAGTTTTTCACCTGGGCCATGGTCTGGGCGATCACATTATCGACCTGATCCGGCTTCAGCTCAGGATCCAAATATTCTGGATAGTAAGCGGACATCGCCGACAGGACCGAGGCCAGAACACCCATAGGATGGGCATTCTTGGGGAAGTGCTGGATCAGCTGCTTCAGCTCAGGCTTGGTCGCCGTGAAGCTCGAAAGCTTTTCATTAAACCACTTGAGGCGTTGAGCGTTCGGGAGCTCACCGTAGACCAGGAGGTAGGCAACTTCCACAAAAGTTGATTTTTCAGCCAGCTCTTCGATGGGATAGCCGCGGTAGCGCAGAATCCCGGTTTCACCGTCCAGGAAAGTGATGGCGGAAGTACAGGACGCTGTGTTCATGAAACCGTTGTCGAGTGTGACCAGTCCGGATTCCTGACGAAGCTTGTTGATGTCGAGGGCTATTTCGCCTTCCGTACCTTCCAAAACCGGGAGTTCGAGAGTCTTACCGTTGTAGTGGAGTTCCGCCTTCGTCTTGGTCATAGGTAAATTTCTCGCTACTGTCATGTATTCTCTCCGATTTGCAAGTGGCCTGAGTAACTTCCAGCATCTGGGTTATCGGCAACGGAGGAATAGAATTAAATGTTTATCAACACCGCAGTTTTTACTTTTCTGACGGATAGGCTGGTCATCTAGTCCGCTCGGGGGACCTTGCCACGGCAGAGAATCCCTGAGCAGTATGCGGGTCCAGTCCAAAAATCAGTCAGCGGTCTTATATACCGCAGCGTTGATTGCCTTTAAAGACCTAAGGGAACGTCCTGACGAGTTCGTCTCAGCCAGGCTGCGCTGTCAACAAACCCTCCCTGCAGAAGTTCCGTCTCCAGTTCCTGGAGGCGCATCTCCGAACCAGGTTCAGCCTGGATAAACACAAGGTCCAGCCGAGCCGTCGGAAAATCTCGAAGCAGAAGAGCCAGCTTCAAACGGTGCAAACGGAACTGCGTATTTTGCGGTTCAAGGGCCACCAACCGATTGAGGTAAATGTAGCGAACTTCGACGTGGTCAGCACTCTGGATTGCACCTTGCAGCTGGTATAGCACATACCATCGAGAACTGCCAAGCCAGGCCCCACCACCCAAAACAAGAAGCAGCACCACCGTAGCCAATCGAGCCTGCTTGGGTCTTACAGCCATCAAACGGTTGGGTATGTGGCGCAGCCAAATATAGGCAAAAATAACTCCAAAGGCCAGACCGCCCAAATGCGCGGAGTTGTCGATCTGCGGTATAAGAAAACCAAGGATGATATTGGCGATAGCCATTACCGTATAGGCGCCAGCGCGAGGACGACGTCCCGTCATAGCTTCAATCTTGGACTGGACAACGCGTTCCAGGTAAAGACCAAAGCCGAGAAGACCAAAAAGTGCGCCCGAGGCACCCACACTCACCGAAGGCCCGGCGAGCACGCTGGCGATATTCCCCGTCATGCCTGACGCGAGGTAAAGGAGCAGGAAGGACTTGCGGCCCAGGAGAAATTCGAATTGATAGGAGACCGCATAAAGTCCGTAGGTATTAAATGCAAAATGAATAAGGCCACCGTGAATGAACAGCGGCGTGAGCAAACGCCAGTATTCACCCAAAGCCAGAAGAGTATTATCCTTCGCACCAAGCTTGATGAGGACATCGGTGTTGGCGCTGAGCAGGGCCATTTGGAAGTTCGACCAGGCAAGGCCGGATTGGTAGAAGGTCACGAGGAACATGACCGTATTGATAAGAATGATGCGGCCGGTCCAGGTTCCCCATAAAAAGGCCGCCCCCCGTGGTTGCTGCACGAGGGGTATCAAGGGGGCCCGGCTTCTCTCGTCATCTTCCGGTCGGTCGTGCACGTCGCCTGCTTATAAGATGGTGTAGTCGGCCTGAGGCGCATGCATATCGAGCCAGCGCGCGCCGCGGATATCACGGTTGGGATGGTCGCTGGAAAGAAGCCAGATAGGCGCGCTCCCAAGCTCACTGGGGAGGAAGAGCAGCACCTGCGTAACTTCAAGCTCCGAGCTTGTATCCCGCAAGACTTCAGCCGAAAGGCGCAGCACCTGTCCCTCCTGCATGGCAAGATGAACGTGATCACTGCGCAGAATCAGTTTGTCATGTTTACCTGTTTTGGGCTCACTTTCAAATTTTATTCTGAAATCCTTGTCGCCCAATTTTTCAATCCGGGTGATCTTGAACGTTCCACCAATTCTTTCGACTTTCGCCAAAGGATCAGCCACGCTTTGTCCACTGAATGCCAGCATGAGCAAGAGGGACAGGATCGGGAAGAACCGAAACCGATGCGATATCATAAAAAACCCTCTATCCAAGGTTAACACTCAGGATTCCTCTGCGCATTTTAGCAGGCTGCCGTCCAGAATCCATGCAGAAAGATTTTTGATTTCATCGTGCAGCGAACGATCCGTGTCCATGGCTGGAGCCTGAGCCCGAACGCTATCGTAAATCTTCTTGAGCCTTGGATTGGGCTGAAGCGGCGCCAGCAAATCAATACCCTGACAGGCCGCCAGGAGTTCGATCGACAGGATGTTCGCAATGTTCTTCAGAATACGCCGTGCTTTGAGCGCCGCGATGGGACCCATGCTCACGTGATCTTCCTTGTCGGCGGAGGTCGGAATGCTATCGACCGATGCCGGATGCGCCAGTACCTTGTTCTCGGACACCAAAGCAGCCGCCACCACATGCGGTATCATATAACCGCTATTGAGCCCGCTTTCGCGGGTCAGGAATGCGGGCAGACCACTGAGGTTCGGGTTGGTCAGCTTTTCCGTGCGACGCTCGGAAATGCTGCCGATTTCAGCCATGGCAATGCCCAGAAAATCCATGGCGAGGGCCATGGGCTGACCGTGGAAGTTGCCGCCGCTCAGGATTTCACCGTTTTCAAAGCAGAGCGGGTTATCCGTCACGCTATTGAGTTCGGTATTGATCTGTTTTTCCACAAAAGCGAGCGTATCGTACGTTGCGCCGTGAACCTGGGGCACGCAGCGGAAACTATAGGGATCCTGAACGCGCGAACAATCGCTGTGACTTTCGACGATGGGATCGTGTTCCTTGAACAAAGAGCGGATGCGTTCCGCGCTCTGCTGCTGGCCAACGTGCGGACGGATTTCATGTATGCGCGGGTCGAAGGCTTTCAGCGTTCCGCGCAGAGCGTCGAGGCTCAAAGCCGCGATAATATCCGCCGATTGCGTGAGGATTCGCGCTTCTTCCAAAGCGATCGACGCTTCCACGGCCATGAACTGAGTTCCGTTGATCAGCGAAAGACCTTCTTTCGGTCCCAGCTTCACAGGTTTCACTCCGGCTTTATCCAAAGCCTGAGCCGCGGGCATCACCTCGCCCTTATAAAGAACGCGGCCTTCCCCAATCAGTCCAAGGGCCAGATGCGCAAGGGGAGCAAGGTCACCCGAGGCTCCGACGCTACCCTGGGCCGGGATCATCGGCAGAATATCGTGTTTCAAGAATTCAAGGATGGTATCGAGGCACGCTTCCGAAACGCCCGAATAACCGAGGCTGAAGGTGTGCGCGCGCAAAAGCAGAAGACCGCGCACGACGGCCGGCTCCACGTAGTCACCCACCCCGCAGGCATGCGAGCGGACGAGGTTATCCTGAAGCTGACTGAGCTTGCTCGTTTCGATGCGGACATCGGACAGGTAACCGAATCCCGTGTTGATGCCGTAATAGGTTTTTCCGGAATCCAAAGCTGACTGGACGAGCTGACGATAGCGCTTGACCCGTTCACGGCTGGCGGCTGGCAGGGTGGCCTGGGGTTTGCCACTGGCCACCTGCTGATAAAGCAAAGCTGTGGTCAGGCGATCCTGACCCAATTGAAAACTCATGCCTGGCCTCGCAGAATCGCGAGAGCCTGTTTACGGTCGGGGGCACCGTAGAAATAGGTTCCAGCCACCAGGAAGTTGGCGCCGGCATCGACGACGCTGTCGACGGTCGCAGCATTCACGCCGCCATCGACCTGGATATAAACTTCATCCACACGTCGGCGATGCTCGAGCATCTTCTTCACCGCCCGGATGCGTTCGATACTTTCGGGAATAAAGCTTTGACCACCGAAGCCTGGATTCACCGACATCACGTTGATGAGATCCACATAGGGAACCAATGGCTCCACGAGCGACAGTGAAGTCCCTGGATTCACCGCGATCCCGGCCTTGGCGCCTTTCGCATGGATCGCCTGAATCAGGCGGTGCGCATGCACAGCGGCTTCGACGTGAAAGACCAGGATATCCGCGCCGGCTTCCACGTAATCGAGCGCGACGGTATCAGGATTCGACACCATGATGTGCACATCGAGGGGAATCTTGCATTGTTTTTTCAGAGCCCGCACCAAAGGCAAACCATAGGTGAGGTTCGGCACGAAGTGTCCGTCCATGACGTCCACGTGATGCATATCCGCGCCCGCGGCTTCCGCCAGGGCGAGGTCTTCACCGAAACGCAGAGGATCAGCGGCCAAAAGCGAAGGTGCGACCAGAATCTTATTGTTCGACATCATCGGCTCCATCCGCGAGCAGGCGATGACGCTTCGCGACTTTTTTCTTCACGAGCGAACTCTTGAGTCGGCTCATGCGGTTGATAAACACGATACCATCTATATGATCGATCTCGTGCTGCAGACAGACCGCGAAAAGGCCCGTGGCATGCACTTCGAAGGTCTCACCCTTTTCGTTTTGGGCTTTGACCCAAACTTCGGCGGCGCGATCGACGAATTCATAGATCTCAGGGAAGCTGAGACAGCCTTCCTGCCATTTGATTTTGCCTTCGCGCTTGGTGATCACGGGATTGACGAAGGTATAGCGCACATCGTGCCAGGTTTCCTTCTTCTCTTCCTGATCGCTGTAGCGACTGCCCGACCAGGGGATGAAGATGGTCAAAACCCGCTTCGCAACGCCCACCTGATTGGCAGCCAGGCCGATGCCGCCGGCATGGTCCATGGTTTCATGCATATCCTGCACGAACTGTTGAAACTCGGCGTTGAACTCTGTGACATCGGTGGACTTTGTCTCCAGCACTTTGGCTGGCCACTCGACTACCTTTAAAGTGGTCATGTTATCAGGACTCCTGCTTGCCGATCGCTCGACGAACCTCAATTTCAGCGAGGATTATGATTACCTGGTGCGCCTTAGTTAGGCTGCACGCATACAAATAGCAATAAGAAAGCAGGAAGGTCCAGAAACTTTGAGCGGCAAAACGTCCAGGGCTGTCCGGGCGGGCGTTCGCGGGGATTTTCCTAGAAACGGCGCTCTTTTTCGGATTCGGCGTCGCTCAACGCATTGCGGGCCATGGCCTTGGATTTATACCATGCCGTTTCAACTTGGTTGCCGATCGCAGCAACAAGTCCGTAGGGGACAAAGGTTTCGGTGGCGTAAATGAAAAGCATTTGGCCTTTGATGGGGATCGAGAGGAGAAAGACCCAGATAGCTCCAAGACCGAGAAATCGCAGAACTTTCTTGCCAAATTCTTTCATAAAAACAAACCTCGCGTTGGATCGCTGTGCACGAACCAACGCGAGGGATTGAAGAAGCGTTTAGCTGGCCAGAGACTTGCTTTCCCGCCGGGTACTCAGCTTTTCGACCTTGGCGTCAGTGACGCAGACATCAGCGAACATGATTTGGAATACTTCATTATATTCCTTCACGAAGTGCGCCTTCAAGTTGCGCCGGATAGATTGTGGCAATTCCTGGAAAACCGCCTTGTTCTTCTCGGGAATGATAACCTCGGTCATTCCCTCGCGGGTGGCCGCCAGCATCTTTTCCTTGAGGCCGCCGATGGGCAGCACTTTGCCGTGAATCGTGATTTCGCCGGTCATCGCCACCTGCTGCTTGGGTGGGGTCTTTAAAAGAGCCGAGATAATCGCCGTCGCCATTGCAATCCCGGCCGAGGGGCCGTCTTTGGGAACCGCGCCCGCAGGCACGTGGATGTGCAGCTCGTTCTTCTCGATCATATCGGGCTCGATACCGTACTCGTTCATTCGGGAGCGGATGAAGCTCAGAGCCGCGTAGGCCGATTCCTTCATCACATCACCGAGCTGGCCTGTTAACACAAGCGCATGCTTGCCGGTGCAGATCAGACTCGATTCGATCGCCATGACTTCGCCGCCGTACTGGGTGTAGGCGAGGCCCAGGGAGACACCGACATGGGGTTCTTTGTGATAGAAGTTGTCATCGAAGCGCTGGGCGCCGAGATGCTTCTGCACCAGGGTCGGCGTCAGGCGGATGCCTTCACGCTTCAGGGCTTCGTTATCATCGGATTCCGCATACTGACGAGCAATCTTGCGGCAAACCGAGGCGATTTTCTTTTCCAGGCCGCGCAGACCGCTTTCGCGGGTGTAGCCGTTGATGATCGTCGTCACGCCGTTCTTGGTGAACTGCACGTTCGCCTGGTCCAGACCGGATTCCTTCAGCTGCTTGGGAATCAGATACTGGTTGGCAATCGCCAGTTTCTCTTCTTCCGAGTAGCCCGAGACTTCGATCACTTCCAAACGGTCGCGCAGAGGCGCAGGGATCGTGTCGAGGTTGTTGGCGTTCGCAATGAACATCACATCCGACAGATCGAAGGGAATACCAAGGTAATGATCGACGAAGCTTCTGTTCTGCTCAGGATCGAGGACTTCGAGCAGGGCGGACGAAGGATCGCCGCGGTGATCGGAGGCCATCTTATCAATCTCGTCAAGCATCAGAACGGGGTTGCTGCTGCCGCCGTTTTTCATCGCGGTGATGATACGGCCGGGGAACGCACCGACATAGGTTTTGCGGTGACCGCGGATGTCAGCCTCGTCACGCACGCCGCCAAGGGCGATACGGGCGAACTCACGACCGAGGGATTTGGCGATGGATTTTCCCAAACTCGTTTTACCGACACCCGGGGGGCCGACGAAACAGATGATGGGGCTCTTGGCATCCGGATTCAGCTTTTTCACGGCTAAATATTCGATGATGCGGTCTTTGACCTGATCAAGGCCGAAGTGGTCGGCATCCAGGATGATCTTCGACTTGTGAAGGTCGAGCATATCCGGTGACTTCTTGCCCCATGGCAAGGCCAGGATGGTTTCGATATGCGTGCGGGTCAGGGCCGCTTCGCTGGTGTCCTGGTGCATGCGCTCCAGACGCTTCAGCTGACGGGTGATTTCCTCTTTGGCTTCCTTGTTCAGGGGAAGCTCTTCCATGCGCTGCCAGTACTGATCGATTTCATCCTTGCCATCGGAATCACCGAGCTCGGATTTGATCACGCGCATCTGCTCGCGCAGGTAGTGCTCGCGCTGCATGCGGCCGATCTCGTCCTTGGCGTTGGACTGGATGCGGACCTGCATCTGATACACTTCGATTTCGCGGGACAGGCAGTTGTAAACACGCTTCAGGCGATCCAAAGGATGCGCGACAGCGAGGATGGTTTGGGCTTCGTTGACTTTCAGACCAAGGTTCGAGGCGACGAGGTCGGCAAGGCGGCCAGGCTCGTTCACATCTTCGAGGATCATGAGGATATCAGGGGAGAGGATCTTACCGAGGGTCACAACTTTTTCGAGGCTTTCGCGAACTGCGCGGATAAGGGCTTCGACTTCGCTTGTGGTATTGGCTATCCGGGGTTCCTGGACGTTCTGCACGATCACTTTCGGATAAGGATCGGTCTGAACGAGCTCGGTCACCATCGCCTTATGAAGACCCTGCACCAGAACCTTCATACGACCGTCCGGAAGTTTCCGGGTCCGCATGATGGAACAGACGGTGCCGATATCATAGACATCGAATGGCGGTTCCAGGTGGGCTTCCAGTCCTTCGCCTTCATGTCCCATGACTTTGAAAGCGGAAAGGAAGATCTTCCTCTGTTTGGCTAAGGCACTTTCCACTGCATTGACGCACAGGTCCTCATTAATGAAGACCGGGACAATCATGTTGGGAAATACCACGATATCCTTCAGAGGCAGCAGTGGCATCTCACTGTTGACAACTGCAAGCTTACCTTGATTCGTCTCCGACATGCCTTCACTCCCGCTAGATGAGGACTTTTTTCTCTGACCCTGTATTTTTGTTCGGCTTGCGCCGTGAAAACATGAGTTCTGCGGTTTTTTCCGGCGTTTTGTGGCTTTGGTTCGACCGACAGGTCTACTCTTTTATCTTAATGATAATCCACAAGTCGCCTGCCTGATCACCTTCCACATCGCCAAGACCTTTTAATTTGATGGCCTTCGCGCAGTCAGTATCAGGTCCTAAAACCACTTCACGTTCGATCTTTTCGCGTTTTTCCTGGTGGCCTTGCGCGGAGTGTGTGCGGATGGTGCGCGAGAGTTTGACCACGGTGCGAAATGTTGCGGAAAGTTGGGTCCGCGTGACAAAGATCGGGATCTCAAGGTCCAGCTTCTTGTGCTTCGTGCACCAGTTTTCGAAGCTCATCTCTTCGTAGTGGACAGCGGAACAAAATTCCTGGAGCGCCTGCTCGTCAGTATTCCGTTCGGGAGTTGCAGGAGGACCGGAAGGCTTCTTGTCTCGCTTGCGCGTCAAAGCTCGGGTCCTCCCTGCCCCTTGTCAGTCTGGTTTAGGAACCAGGACACTGACCATCGATGGACGAATCAGTCGTCCGTTCAGCGTATAACCACGTTGGTATTCGTCTTTGACGGTTTCCTCGTCAACATCACCTTCGATTCTTTGAATCGCCTGATGAAAGTTCGGGTCAAACGGCTTGGCGACAGCATCCACAGCTTTCAGGCCGTTAGCCTCGAGCACATGCGTCAGCTGCTTATGGACCATACGGATGCCTTCGACAATCGCATTGCCTGCTTCCTGAGCACCACCCGTGGTCGCAGTGCCAGCCGCGGACGTAGAGCCAGACGCGGAGGTAGAGCCAGACGCGGAGGTAGAGCCAGCCGCCGTCACAGCATCACCCGCCGTCACAGCTTTCTGAAAGCTGTCGAGGACTGGCAAAAGATCCATCAGAAGTTTCTCAGATGCGAATTTCAGAAGGTCCTGCCGGTCGCGCTCGTGGCGGCGACGCATATTGTCCATTTCTGCCAGAGTCCGCAGATAACGGTCCTTGTGCTCCTGAACCTCATCTTCGAGGTGACGGATCTTTTCGTCCTGCAATTCCGCTCCCTCATCAGAACCGTTTGCAGTGGCGCCTGCTTGAGCAGCGCCTTCGTCCTGATCTTTGATGTGGTTGGATTCGTTTTTATTATTTTCAGTTTGCATATCAACGTTCATATAAGGCTTATTGACTCCCTGCTTGCATTGACACGACATGAATTTTTACAACGCAAGCACCTTTACTGCAAGACCTTGTAGTCTTCTGAGGATTTTCAGGCCCTTGCAGGCCCTTTGTTGGCGGGGGCAGGTATGTTCTGACGCCTTAATTCCATTCTACGAGGAGGGCCTGGTGTTGAAAAGTAGGCAAGGGTTGCCGAGCCCTTGTCCTTTGGGATATTCAGCGATGGGCGTTGACAGGGTCGGATCGCATGCGTTAAATCTTTCTCACCCAAAATCGCAGTGTTTCTCGGCTCATGACCGAGATCTTTGCGGATCGCATCAGCATTCGAATTCTGAGTTGCCCATGGAAAATCCTATTGACCAGCTGCCCCCGGATCCTGAACCTACGCCATCCGCGTCCGATCGAAGCCTTCCTTCGGAGACGACGAAACGCTTATCTGCGTTGTCTCGCCGAGGAATACACATCGATGATGCAGATCTCATCACCAGACTTGATCAATATTCGATCGAGGATGTTGTTGAACTGAAAATCTCTCGATTCTTCGATCAAATTGGAACGTTCTACCCAGATGATGTCTATGATTTGATCATGTCCAAAGTGGAAAAGCCCCTGCTTGTCCAGATTCTCCGCCGCGTGGGTGGAAATCAGGTGCAAGCTGCCAAGATTCTGGGCATCAATCGCAACACACTGCGAAAGAAGATCAAGCAATACGGTCTTTGAGATGATCAAAAGCCTTCCATCCTCTGGAAGGCTCTTCTCTTTCCCTCAGCCTTCGTTGGCCTTCGTCAACCCTCGTAGTCCGTCATCGAACCTTCAGCAGCAGCCGTCAACCCTCATAGTCCGTCATCGAACCTTCCTGGAACAAATTCTGGAACGACACGTAATTCGGCTGATAGGCGAGCTTGATCGTTTTCGTTGCACCGTGGCGGTTTTTGGCGATCAAAATTTCAGCAATGCCGGTGAGTTCGGAGGCTGGGTTATAGTACTCGTCCCGGTAAATGAACATGATCATATCCGCATCCTGCTCCATCGAACCCGATTCACGAAGATCGGAGAGCTTCGGCCTTTTATCCGGACGCTGGTCGGGACCGCGGTTCAGCTGGGCGAGAGCGACCACGGGGACTTTCAATTCCTTGGCAAGGTTCTTGAGCCCCATGGAGATTTCGGAAATCTCACGTTCCCGCGAGTCGGGACGGTCGGCGCCCATCGTCATCAGCTGCAGGTAGTCGATCACAATCATGTCGAGACCATTTTCCTTGTGGTATCGACGGCAGCGTGAACGAAGTTCCATCAGACTGATGCCTGGAGTTTCATCAATGCCCATGTGGGTCTTGTGCTCATAAATGCGGCGGGCGCCTTCCATGAGGCGATCCTGCTCTTCATCGCTCAGATCACCTTTACGAAGACGCGACGAGTCCACGCGTGCCACTGCGGAAAGCACACGAGCCATCAGCTGCTCTTTACTCATCTCAAGAGTGAAGATAGCCACTTTTTTGCCCGACAAGGCCGCGTTCGTTGCAAGATTCAACACGAAGGCCGTTTTTCCCATTGCTGGGCGCGCGGCGAGGATCACGAGGTCACTCGGCTGCATTCCGCCGGTGAGCGTGTCCAGATCGTTGAATCCGGTCGTTACACCGGTCACAACACCTTCGAGCTCCAGTTTCCTTTGGATCTCGTCAATCGTCGATTCCAGGACGATATCGGCGGGAACGATGCCCTTGCGGTCATATTCCGATGAAATCTGCAGGAACTGCTTTTCGACGCTTTCAATGAAAGCTTCGATGTTGCCTTCGTAATTCTCGGCGCGCTCCACCACTTCCTGACAGACTTTGATCACGCCACGACGATAGTACATGTTGCGCACGATGCGCGCATAATGCTCAAGGTTTTGCGCAACAGGGCAATTTTCGGTCAGATCAATGAGATACGCAGGCCCCAAATCCCGAACCTGGTTATGACGCAGTTTTTCCGCAACGGTCACAATATCTGCGGACTCACCTGCTGCGGATAGCTGCAAGATGGCTTCGTAGATTTTCTGGTGCGAATCGATGAAAAAATGCTTCGCCTCGAGCATACCCTCGATAAGGGTCAAGCTATCGGCATCGCTCAAAATCGCGCCGAGTACAGCTTTTTCTGCATCGATGGAATGAGGCAGAGATTGTCCTGACGCCATTGGGGAGTCTCAGTGAGGTCTGAATTCCATAGGTCTCGCGAGGGACCTATGGAATTATCAAGGGATTATTGCGGAGCAACAACCCAAACTTTGAATTTCGCGACCACTTCAGGATGCACGCGAACTTCTGCGGAGTAAACACCGACTTTTTTAATTTCTTCGGTCAGCTTGATATCTTTTTTGCTGACTTTTACGCCTTCAGCCGCCAGCAGCTCTTCCAGCTCAGCAGTGGTGACAGAACCGAAAATTTTCTCATCTTCACCAACTTGTTTGGTGACAGTGACGGAAATTTTTTCGATCAAGCCGGCTTGCTTTTTCGCTTCACCGAGGATCAACGCTTTCTTCTTTTCCAGAAGACGTATCTGGTGGTTCAGCGAAGCCTGGTTGCCTTCGTTAGCGACCACAGCCAATCCACGAGGAATCAGGAAGTTACGGGCATAGCCGTTCTTCACTTTAACGAGATCACCGATACGGCCGAGGTTTTCGACGTTTTGGCTCAGAATGAGTCTCATGGATTACTTCTCCTCAGGCTGTCTTTGGGCAGCCGCAGCAGCCTTGGCGAGTTCGACTTTACGAGCGGCGATGTCCACTTCGTCGTCGATCTTAACGACCATAAAGCGCAGAACGTTTTCGTCGATGCGCAGAAGGCGTTCGCACTCAGCTATGTTTTCAGGAGTACTGGCGGCATCATAAAACACATAATGGCCGCGGAAATGTTTACGGATGGGATAAGCCAAACGCTTGGCGCCCCAATCGTTGCGCTGGATCAGCTCGCCGCCGCCGCGCTTCAGGATTTCTTCATAACCCGCGAAAACTTTTTGTTTTTCAGCGTCTGGAAGATCAGCCTTGGCAACCAAGGTAAATTCATACTCGCGTAGTGACACACTACCTCCCTTATGGTTTGAGCAGCCAATCATTATGATCAGCAAGAGAGCTCTAAAACTATGTCATCAACCAGGATTCCGGATCAGACCCTGCAGACGAATCAATGTTTCGTCCACCATCTGCGTCTCGACCTGAATGAGTTCATCCAATGTGAAATTGCCGAGCACCCAATTCGAAACATCACCGACGCCGACAGGTCGGCCCACGCCGAGCTTCACACGGGCGAAGTTTTCCGCACCGCTTTCCGCCATGATGCTACGAATTCCATTATGTCCGCCATGACCTCCGCCGGTTCGGGCTTTCACCTTGCCGAAAGGAACGTCGATGTCATCGTGCATCACGATCACATCCTCGATGGCGATCTTATAAAAGCGCATAGCCTGGGTTACTGAACGGCCGCTGAGATTCATGAACGTCTGCGGCTTGAGCAGCAGACTGTCCGTTCCGCAGACCGGCGCGCGCGCAAAATCGGCATCAAACTTTCGCCCCTGCCAGCTTCCACCAGCACGGGACAGAATTTGATCAAGGATCAAAAACCCAGCATTGTGCCGGGTCTTCTGGTACTTGTCGCCTGGATTGCCCAGCCCTACGATGAGCTTCAATCGGAGCCCTCGGACTTAGGCGTACATCAGGTCCACATGCAATGGGATGCGCTTGACAGGGTCGATCTGAAGTTCGACGACTTTCACAACGCGGGTCTGGCCATTGAATGTTAATTCAAATTGCTTACCGTTTTTGTACGCTTTGCCAAGCCATTTTGGGTCAAACTCAAGCATGATGCTTTGACCTTTGTCCAGCAACACGCCAGGGATGCGACCGCTTTTGCGCAGTTTGCGGATATGGCTTTTACCTTTGACTTCGCGAGGGGAAGCCTCAATTTTTACGAGTTCTTCAGACATTTCATATCTCCTAAAAGCAAGCACATCCGCGCCCATTTTCGGGTCGAGCTGCATCATTTTGGCTGCAAAAAGCTGCGCAGACCAAGCTTGAGCATAGGGTTATATAGGGAACGCCCGAGACTGGCAAGTCCCTTGTCAACCCGTGAATGCGTGAAACCCGGTCGCCGCCCCTGTTAAACGAAGAGACTGCTGATCGAGCCGGCCGTGTGAATGCGACGAATCGCCTTGGCCAGAAGTTCCGCGACGCTCAGCTGCGTAATCTTGGGACATTCGCGTGCTGCGGCACTCAAAGGAATGGTGTCCGTCACAACAAGTTCTTTCAAAACCGAGTTCGAAATACGCTCGATGGCCGGACCACTCAGAACGCCGTGCGTAATGGCGGCACTGACTGATTTGGCACCCTTGTCCATCAGAGCTTCAGCAGCTTTGCAGAGGGACCCGCCGGTATCGCAGATATCATCGACGAGCAGGCAGTTTTTATCGCGCACGTCCCCGATGACATTCATGACGTCACTTTCATTGGGACGGTCACGGCGTTTATCGACGATGGCAAGACCGACATTGTAATATTTCGCCATGGCGCGCGCACGCTCGGTACCACCGGCATCGGGGGATACGACGAGCAGATCTTCGCGGCCCTCGAAGTAAGGCCCAAAGATCGGTTTGGCAAAGAGATGATCAACGGGAATATTGAAAAAACCCTGGATCGCCGAAGTGTGGAGTTCCATCACCAGCATGCGGTCGATACCGGAGGCTGTATAAAGGTCAGCAATCAGCTTGGCGGTAATGGGAGTCCGCGGCGCGCTCTTGCGCTCCTGACGGGCGTATCCAAAATAAGGGCAGACCATGGTGATGCGCTTGGCCGAAGCTCGGCGGCAGGCATCAATCATAATAAGAGATTCGATGATATGTTCGTTGGCGGGAGCGCAGCCTGGCTGGACGATGAAAACATCGCGACCCCGGACGTTGTCCTGAATCTCGACGCGGGTTTCACCATCGGAAAAGCGATCGACGCGGGCGTGGCCGAGTTCGATATCCAGATGCTCCACAATCTTGTTAGCCAATTCCCTGTTAGCATTACCCGAGAACACGATCATGTCATTATCCATTGCGTAAGCCCCTGCGAAATACGTAGCCATGGCGCAGATTGCGCTGGGTTATATAGGATCGGATGCAAATAGGATTGGATATATGTGAAGATGAAAGGATGTTGTGGCTGGGGCGGTAGGATTCGAACCTACGGATGCTGGAATCAAAATCCAGAGACTTACCACTTGTCGACGCCCCAGTTTGAACTGGTTGAGCCATCCTTGATGGGCCCTAACACTACCCCAGGCTTGAATAATTCGTCAAGAGCTTGTTCCAAAATTTTTCACATCATCGGGCGGGCGGAAGATATCGATCCTGACGTTGATCACGATTCCATATCAGACCCTGAGAAGGCTCCCAGTCCAGGATCCAGAGCCCTTTCATATCGGCAGCCGGGTCGAGAAGTTTCTGCGCCACAGCATCAGTTACATATTTTTGAAGACCGCGTTTCAGATCCCGTCCTGCGAAACTACTGTTCAGCGCGTTCTGTATCAGAAGCTGCTCAAGCCTTGGAGCCAGTTCCAAACGAATGTCGCGCTCGCTCAGACGTTGATTGAGCTGCGCCAGCTCTTTGTGCAGCATACGATGGAAGTGCACGCGGGCCAGGGATTTGAAGGGCACGACCTCGTCGATACGATTCACCAATTCAGGGCGTAAATGTTCACTGAGCTGCAGCCGGATTTCCTGCTCGCGCTCCGCCTCCGGCACATGCGCGGCGCTGGCCTGCAGGTTGGATGTCATGATGATGAAGGTATGGCGGAAATCCGCGAGCCGACCGCGGGCATCGGTAAGGCGACCATCATCGAAAATCTGCAGCATGATATCAAGGACGCGTGGGTGAGCCTTTTCGATTTCGTCGAAGAGGACGATGGAATACGGCTTGTTCCGCACGGCATCCGTCAGAAGCCCGCCGCCTTCATAGCCTGCGTAGCCGGGAGGCGCTCCGATCAAGCGGGCCACGTTATGCGCTTCCATATACTCGGACATATCAATGCGAATAAGATTCTGTTCACTTAGAAACAAGGCGGCGGCCAAGGCCTTGGCGGTTTCGGTTTTGCCCACTCCGGTCGGACCTAAAAAGAGAAAGACTCCGGAAGGACGCTTGGGATCACTGAGCCCGAGTCGGGATCGACGAACAGCCTTGGCCACGGCCGACAGGGCCTCGTCCTGACCGAAGACGCGATCGTTGAGCTGCGTTTCCAAATGCGCGAGGCTTTGCTTTTCATCGGCCAGCATTTCACCGACGGGAATGCCGGTCCAAAGAGCGAGCACCCGGGCGATTTCCTGACGATCCACCGCACGGCCGAGGAAGGCGTGAATTTTTTCCTGCTCTTCAAGCTGCTGCTTGGCTTTCTCAAAAGCTTCCTTGGCTGCAGGAAGTTCCTGGTACTGAAGTCGTGCCGCCGTTTCAAAATCACTGCGTGTCTTGGTTGCCTGCCAGAGTGAGGTCAACTCCTCGACACGCACTTCGAGAGCACGCATATGCTCCAAATCTTTTTGATGCTTCTTCCAGATCGCTTCAATCGCAGCGGCTTCTTCTGAAATCTTTTCCAGTTTAACTTTGACCTGGGTCAGGCCCTTGCTCACCCCGCCCTGCCTTTCCAAAGCCTGCTGCTCCACGCGCAGCTGGGCGGCCTGAGCCTGGAGATGCTCAAGTTCAGCCGGCACACTCTGCATCTGCAGTTTAATGCGGGCCGACGCTTCATCGATCAGGTCAATGGCTTTATCGGGCAGATTTCTGTGCGGCAGGTAAAGGATGGAGAGATCCACAGCCGCCTGCAGCGCCTCATCACGGATGGGAATGCCATGATGTATTTCATAAGATGTTTTCAGGCCTCGCAGTATGGAAAGCGTGCTGTCGCGCGTGGGCTGCTCGACCATCACAGGCTGAAAGCGTCTTTCCAGGGCCGCGTCTTTTTCAAAGTATTTGCGGAATTCCACCAGCGTCGTCGCCCCGATGCAGCGGAGCTGGCCACGGGCCAGGGCCGGCTTCAGAAGATTGGCCGCGTCCGCACTGCCTTCGCTTTGCCCGGCGCCGAGGATCGTATGGATTTCATCAATGAAGAGTATCACGCGATCACCGAGACTCTCCAAGGCGCGGATGAGCTGCTTCAGGCGTTCTTCAAATTCCCCGCGGTATTTCGTTCCGGCGAGTAAAGCGCCAAGATCAAGGCTCAGAACCCGAACGCCCTTAAGGGATTCCGGCACTTTCTCTTCCACGATACGCAGCGCAATGCCTTCGGCAATGGCCGTTTTTCCAACGCCGGGCTCACCCAAAAGTATCGGATTGTTCTTTTTCTTACGACTCAGAATTTCAAGGACGCGGCGGATCTCCGTGTCGCGACCAATCACAGGATCAATCGCTCCGCGGCTGGCCTGCTCTGTGAAATCATGCGTGAAGTCGCGGAGGCGTTTATCAAGTTCAGCTTCCAGTTTGCGTGAGGAATCGGCTTCTTTCCTAGGCTCGGCCTTGGGCGGGCTGGGATTATTCTTCACCACTTTCTGGGAAGGAGGGGCCTTGGCCTGCGGCACCTGCCAGACCTGAAAGTCCTTGGCTTTGTCATCCTGGGTGGAACGCTCTGTTGTTTGCATCACAGAGGATGCATTCACAAGGTGCGGCCACAGGTCCTGGTTGGTGATGGTCCTGTCTTTGACAGTGGCTTCGACCTGATCCAGCACCTGATTCAAACGGGGCCCGAAGCCCACCGACACGCGACCAAATTTTTTCGGATAGAGCTGCAGAAAGTCTTCCAGGGCTTTTTCCAAACGGGCATGGGATTCCGCATCCAGCATCTGAAAGTCGCGACGAATCATGGCCAGGGCCACGTGCTCCACTTCCATGTAATCGTGCCCCAAACCCTTGGCATAACGCAGGGCAAAGTGCAGGACTGTTTGCGCTTCGAAACTATAACGGGAAACATCCACGACCCACTCCCTCGATCTTCTGGGGGCAGGTCCTATGTCGGCAGATTCATGGGAAGGGCTTAGCCTTGGCGGCTGGCTTCGACGAACTTGAGGCGCAGATCGTGCAGAACTTCCTGCATCAGCTTGTCCTCTTCCTCGGTAAGGTTGCCTTTGGTTTTTTTGGCCAAAAGTTCCAAAATATCTATATTCTGCCGCGCGAGCAGCATATTGCGGCTGACTCTCTCGGGGCCGATGCCCATGTAGGAAAGCGCTGCCGAGCAGAAACCCAGAATCAAACCAGAGAAATCAACTTCAGATTCATTTGCCATCTTCGCACCTCGCTGCTCTTCTTATAGTACGGATTCCCAGTCTGCATCAAGATTCCGACAAGATGGCGCATAAGGCGCTATGAGTTAACTCTTTAAATTTACGAACGTCGCGGGTATAAGGTTGTGCTCACCTCCTGCGGACGTGGTGGAATGGTAGACACGCTGGTCTTAGAAGCCAGTGCCTTCGGTGTGAGAGTTCGAGTCTCTCCGTCCGCACCATTAAGACCTATTCAGAGCGATAATTTTTGCAAGTTTACCAAGACCAAAACCCCTAGTAAGTCCCTCTTATCAGAGAGAATACTTAGACTCTTGATGTTTAAAATAACTTGGTCCATACTGAGAAACTCTGAAAGACAGACGATGTTTTTTAAGGCAGTTGCGCGGCAGACCACCGCTGTCGAACTTATCCACAGGCACTTGTGGATATCTCCCACCATGGACCAAGGGGTACGCGGTCTAACTTCCCGATAAATCAAAATAAAAAAAAATCCACAGGAACATTCAATTCCTGTGGATAAGTCTTATTTGAAACTGCGTTTTAGCGAGCCAAAGCTGCCTTAGCGCTGTTTACAAGTTCACCAAAAGCCGCTGGCTGATTCAGCGCCAAATCGGCAAGAACGCTACGGTCCAAAGTGATGTTGGCTTTCTTCAGACCGTGAATCAGTTCGGAGTAACGCAGGCCAGCAGCGCGGGCAGCGGCGTTAATACGGGTGATCCACAGTTTGCGGAATTCACGTTTCTTGACGCGACGGTCACGGTAAGCGTACACAAGGCTGCGACGCACAACGTGGATCGAGTTGCGGAACCGGTTTTTGCGGGCTCCACGGAAGCCTTTTGCCAGGGCGAATATTTTCTTTCTACGACGTCTTGCTTTAAAACCGCGTTTGGCGCGTGCCATAGTCTATATCCTTTAAGAGAAGGTCGGGTTAATTAAGTCTTACAATCAACGGTACGGCAAACAGGCCAGAATCAG
This sequence comes from Oligoflexus sp., assembly GCF_035712445.1. Classification (NCBI taxonomy): domain Bacteria; kingdom Pseudomonadati; phylum Bdellovibrionota; class Oligoflexia; order Oligoflexales; family Oligoflexaceae; genus Oligoflexus; species Oligoflexus sp. The sequence continues at coordinate 89,130 of NZ_DASTAT010000071.1, forward strand.
GCCGACGTTTGACTTGTGCACATAGGCAGCGGTCCGCAGCTTGTTCAGACGTTTACGACTCTTCTTGGTCAGGATGTGGCGCTTGTACGCCTGGGCGCGCTTGATTTTGCCGGACGAAAGCACTGTAAAACGCTTCGCCGCGGCACGCTTGGTCTTCATTTTTGGCATGGAAGTCTTCCTTTTCTTTGGAGCCCACGAACTGAGTGCGTCAGTAGGTCAGGCGAAAGTTGGGGCCGTCCCCCGAATGGACCCATTGGGTCGAACGGAACCCCAGTGTCTATCACTTCCCATGCGTTGGTGCAACGGATAATCCGTGGATCAGTTGCTGGATCGCTGGCCCCGGGCAGGGCCTGGGATCACAAATGCCAATTTGGCTTCTTCCAGCAGACGAGGATGCTCGGTCTTCAGTTTGGTCCACGATTCTTTGGTGACGATCAGAGTCTTATCACCCTCGGCGACCGCATCAATCTCGACCGGCTTGCCCCCGATGTAGGACTTCAGCTCGCCCGAGTTCTTGAAGAACCAGCGGCCTGTCATCTGCTTTTTATAGGCCGATTTCGCTATGTCCTTCGGACTATAAAGGAGTTCACCGTCCGTGCTGCGAATTTCCGTTTGGAGCAGCGGCGTTTTCAGACCGCTGATCTGCACGACCACGGCACTGCCTTCACTCGGCTGCGCGGCGGGATCTTCGCCGGCAAATTCATTGAACCCGAGATCCATGGCTTTCGGCAGGCTGCTGTCGAGTTCGACCCGCACGCGGCCATCGGTAAAGTAGGTGGTATTGAAAACGTAAGCGGTCCTGGTCAATTCCGTAGCAAGGGCGGCCGAGGCCTCCTCGCTCAAACCTTTCTGAGCGCGAACCTTGGCCAGGGCGGAAAGGGCATAGACGAGGCCCTCTTCGGTCGCGACTTTTTCCGCGCCTTCAAAGCCTTTCTGCGCAAAATCCACCGCGGCCTCGCCATAGAATCGAATCCGCATCGTCGAGTAATTCAATTCAAAGCGATCAATCTGTTCAACCACAGGCTGGGCATACGCGAACGATGTCAGCCCCAGACCCGTAGCCAAAAGCATGGACACATGGCAAAACCTGCGATTCATAGGCTCTCCTTGCTATGGAATCATCTCATCAAATCAATCCCGAGATGAGCTGAACGACGGAAGGTGTCCCACAAATGATATCACCCCGCTCTATGTCATAGCGAGCCCCTGACACATTGTTGAAATTCTGTACAATGCCGCCCGCTTCTTCCACGAGCAGGGAGCCGGCCGCCAAATCCCAGGGACGCAGTCCGGTTTCCCAGTAACCGTCGTAAACACCCTCGGCCACCAGAGCGAGGTCCAGCGCCGCCGCCCCATCACGTCGAATACTCTGACAAGTTTGAGCTACGGCTAGAAAAAATTCTATGTCTTTCTTCAGGTTATCGCCCCGATGATAGGCAAAGCCGGTGACCAGGAACGCGTCCTGAGGCGAACGATCAGGGCAGACGCGAATCGGTTTTTCGTTCACCCACGCGCCACGCCCCCGTTCAGCTACATAGGTCTTGCCGCGGATGGGATCATGAACCGCACCGGCCATCACGCGAATGCTGCCGTCCTCTTGAAAAACGCCGCGACCGATGGAGACGCAAAAGAAAGGATAATTGTTGGCAAAGTTGGTCGTACCATCGAGCGGATCGACGATCCAGATCGAGGAACCGACCGAGCGATCCTCCGAAGACAGGCCGGCTTCCTCCGAGAATATCTTGTCCTGCGGCCTTTTCTGCCGGAGCGTATCGAGGATGACCTTTTCACTCGCAAGGTCGGCATCGGTGACCAAAGTTTTGTCAGATTTTTGACGCACGCGAACATCTGAACCGAAACGCCGGGTTAACTCCGCTCCAGCGCGGCAACTTAAGTCGTGCAAAAAGGCCATCTCTTCCGTATATTTCGCTTCCATTGAGGCTTCCAATCATTTGAGATTCATCTTCTGGATCGGTTCCAGTTTCTGTATGATCATTATTGTGGCACGGTCGTCCGCTTTGCGCGAGGTCAACCTCGTCCAGTCTGGCACCGGGTTCCAAGACCCTGAATCCTGGCACATTTTCCGCTTGGCGACCGAGACCTTGCGCCCTTAAATTTAAAGCCCAATCTGCCGAAAAGTAAGTGGGTATCTGGAAAGGACTATAACGTGGAATCTATTACTTCATCAGAGCTTGCGTTGGTCACAGCCATAGGCGTGGCCTTCGGATATGCGTTCTTTGTCGTTGTTCGTTTTCTTCTGCCGCGCAAACAGCGGGCTGATGTCGCCGAACAGCGGGACCTTGTGATTCAAAAAGCGCAGCAGCGCAAAGAGCAGGTGATCGCCGAAGCCAAGAAGCGGGCGGAAGAAAAAGCGGTGCAGATGCAGGAAGAACTGGAGATGACGCTGGAAGAGGAGCGCCTCGCCCTCGAAGCCAGTGACGCGGACCTTGGCGTGCAGGATCAGTTCGTGCAGCACGAAGAGGAACGCATTCAAAAGCTCGAAGCCACCTATCAAAATCATCAGAAAAAAGTCAACGAGCTGAAAAAGCAGCTGACCGAAGTCCAGACCTCGGTCACGCAGGTGAAGATCACGCTGCAGGAAAACCTCGCCCGCATCGCCGACTGTGACCGCGCAGGCACCCAGCACTTGATTACCGACTCGCTCGTCAACGAGCGCCGCCTCGACAGCCAGAAGCGGATCAAGGAACTGGTCGATGATCTCGAAAGCCATTCCAAAAAAGGCGCCGAGCGCGTTCTGAGCCGCATCATGTCCCGCTACCAGCCGAGCTTCATCTGGCCGAAGAGCACCAATCACGTCGAAGTCATCAATCCCCGCCTCTTCGAAACTCTGCAGAATAATCCGCAGCTCATCACCGACCTCACGGCATTGACGGAAGGCGTGGAAATCACCCTGTCCCCGGCGACCCACGATGGTTTGCCGGCCATCATTCGCCTCGGCGGCGGCTATGGCATTTTCAAGGAAGCGGCGCGCCTGACCCTTGAAGAACTGCTCCCCAAGGGACCGGGCAACTGGGCGAAGTGTGACAAGACCTATCTGAAACACCGCCGTACTTTGGAAAATCAGGCTTTGAAACTCGGCCGCCAGGCGATCACTGAACTGGGCCTTTTCGATATCCACGAGGAAATCCAGAAGATGATCGGCGCTCTGAACTGGCGAACGAGCTATCGACAGAACCAGTACTATCATTCGCTGGAAGTCGCAAAGCTGGCCGGAGTTCTGGCGGGCGAGCTGGGCGTCGATCCCAAGATCGCCAAACGCTGCGGACTTCTGCATGATATCGGCAAAGGCATCGACTATCGCATCGAAGGCAGTCATGCCGTCATCAGCGGTGACTATGCGGATCGCTTCGGGGAAAAGCGCCTGATCTGCGACACGGTGATGTCGCATCATAACGATCTCGTTCTCGACACACCGATGAGCTACGTTTTGAAATCGGCGGATACCCTGTCCGGTGCCCGTCCTGGTGCGCGTATCAACCTTGAGGAAGGTTATCAGGAACGTCTGCAGGCCATGGAGGAAGCGATCAAGTCCTTCCCCGGCATTCAGAAAGTCGCCATCATGAACGGGGGACGCGAGGTTCACATCGGTGTGAATCACAAGAAAATCCGCGAAGAGGAACTGCAAAACTTCGCGGCTGCGATTGCCCGCAAGATCGAAGAGGAAGTGGCCTTCCCTGGTCAGATCAAGGTGCTCGTGACCCGACGCTTCGAAGCGTCAGCAGTCGCCTGATCCCACTTCATGTTATAATCAATTCCAGCAAGGGGGCTCTCCTGCCCCTTTTTTTGTTGGAGCCCGGCATGCCGCAGAAATCCCGCCGCCAGATCAATGATATCCAGGAAAAAGTCATGATTTACCTGAAGCTCCAAAGGTTTCAGGCCGCGGAAGAGCTTTTGCGCAGCGCGATGGACGAGCATGGCCCCCTGGCGAATCTTTTGAACCTCATGGGGCTCTGCCATCACCGGCAATCGAAATTTCCCGAAGCCATCGAATACTTTGAAAAGGCCAAAGCCGCCAATCCACGCTTTATCGAAGCCGCCCTCAACCTGGCTGTGACTCTGTCGGACCTTGGTTTCTATGAATCCTCGCAGAAGGTCTATGGCGAGCTGCAGGGGCATATGGGCGATGGCCAGTCGCTGCCTGACCTCGTGCTCGGCCGCCTTGCGAACCTTCATAACAAAACTGCGCTGGGCTATGAGCAGGCGGGCCTTTACGATCAAGCGGCCCAGGAATACGCCAAGGCCCTTCAGGTCTATCCCCGCATGCCGGATATCCGTCTGCGTCTCGCCAAGGTTTACCTGCGCATGAATTCCTATCATCAGAGCCGTGAACAGCTGATGGCTCTTCTGGAAGAGAACCCGAATCATCCCGAATGTCTGAATCTCCTGGGCACCATCGCATTTCGCATGGGTGATTGGGATGGGGCGCAGAGCTTTTGGCAAAAGACTCAAAACGTCAATCCCAACGATAGAACATCGCGGACTTACCTGCGCAGCAGTCCGCGCAATCCACCCGGGGCGACAATTTAAAGTCAACCGACCCCTCCTTTTTGCCGATGGAAAAGGTGGGAGATAATCCGAATGGAAAAGAGTCCACACAGTTTTCCAAGTGGCCTGAGGGCTTTGGTCGCCGACGACCATGACCTCATTCGGAAGTCCATTGCCAAAGTTCTGGTCCGGCTCGGCTTTGCCGAAGTCCTTGAATGCCATAACGGGCGCGATGCCAAGGTCATACTCGATACGCAGGCCGTGGATCTGGTGATCTGTGACCTCGATCTGAATTTCATTTCCGGTTTTGAAGTGCTCGATCACCTCAGAAGCCTGGATACCGGCTCGGACACGCCGTTCATGATCGTGACCGGAGCTGCGGACAAGGACGACATCGTCAAAGCCGCCAACAAAGGCGCGGAAGAATATATGGTCAAGCCCTTCACCCCTGAAGAGCTGGAGGCCAAGATCATCAAGATGCTCAATCAGTATCACGCTCCAGGCCCCATTCTGGGGCGTTTGCGGGAAGCGGAAAAAATGCTGATTGCCGGCCAATTTCCTGAAGCGGAAGCGGTTTTGAATGAACTCATTAAGATGAAGGATACCCCGCGGGCCCGTCACCTGCAGGCGGTTGCTCTGGTCAAGCAGCATAAGAATGCGGAAGCCACGGCGCTGCTTCAGGCGAATATCAAAACCACGCCGAACTTTTTGAAAAACTTTGTGACCTTGGCCAACCTTTATATCGATGCCAAGGATTATAAAAATGCCATCCACGCTTTGACCCTGGAACTTGAGCTGAATCCCAAGCAGCCTTTGCGGCAAATCAAGCTTGCCAACATGCTGCTGAAGGAAGGAAATCCGCACGCCGCGATCGAACATTATCGGCTGGCGCTTCTGGAGAACAATAAAAACCCCGAGGCGCTCTATGGGATGGGCACGGCCTATGCCCTGGTTGAGAACCTTGAAAAGTCGATCTATTACTTCAAGCGCTACAGACGCAATCATCCGAAAGACAGCAGGCCCCTGAAGGCCATTGTGCAGTTCGCGGAGAAGACAGGTCAGCTGCGCATCGCCGAGATCGCACTCCTGGATGAAAAGAAATCGCACCCGGAACGGCTCGACAGCTATATCATCCTCGCGGAATTCTATTTCAAGCATGAGAAGGAAGAGCAGGGCTTTCAAACCCTGGAAGCCGCCATCAAACGCAAGCCTGATTTTACGCAGGCTCATGTGGTGATGGCCCAGCATTATCTTCAGCTGAAAGACCTGGAAAGCGCCATCCGCGTTTATCAGCGCTATGGCAACATCACCAAAGATCCTGTGGCCTATATGATGCTTGCGCAGCTTTATATCCAGCTCAAGAAATATGCGCAGGCCATGGCCACACTTCATCAGGGCATGGATGCCAAGCTCGATCCGCAAAAAGTCTTTTCCCTCTTGATGCTGTGTACCTACCGCACCAAGCAGACAGCGAAAACTTTCTACATACGGGAACGCCTGAAGCAGCTCAATCCGAACGAGGAAATTCCTGCGCCGATCGCCGAGGTTGAACAGCTGCTCCTGGCCCGACGTCGCGCCAAACGCGGCTTTAAAAAGGTCTCCTAGCACTTCCCCTGAATTCCCCTTATGATCGCTCTCCGTGGAGGATTGCGGTCATGGATCAGTTGCGTGCGCAGCTCGGAAATTATCTGGAATGGTTGGAAAGTCGCGGTTTAACTGGGCCGATGGCCTTTCGTGCGCCGGATGAGTTGCCGAATCACAATGAACCACAGCATGGTGACACAGATGTGCCCGTCGCGCCTGTCGCGCCTGCTGCCTCAGCCGCCCCAGTTGCTTCTGCCTCTGCCGCTCCGGTCGCGACGTCAGCTCCTGCCCCTTCCGTGGCAGAAGCCCCAGCTCCGCAGCGCGAAGCCGGCATGCCGTGGAAAGTCGGCTTTTATAGTTCGAGCGATCTGACCGAAGAAGAATTCATTATGGTCTCGAAGATCGCCCTCGCCCTGGGATTGCCTGCCGAGGATTTCAAGATCTGGGCGGAAGACAGCCTCGTGCATGTCCCCGTTGATCTTCTGCGCTGCTCTTATATCGTTGCGTTGGGGCCGGGAAGCGGGCAAACGCTTCTGGCTCTGGGACAGACGGTGGCCATGAATACCATTCAAAAGGCTTTGCAGGGCGCTCCCCTGCTGACCATCCCGCATCCGCGTGCGATGCTCAAAGAACCGGCGCTCAAAGGTGGAGCGTGGACGGCGCTGCAGAAACTCAAAGCGATGATGCTTCCCTAAAAAGAAAACGGCCCTCTCTTCCGAGAAGGCCGCCCCATTTTCACATCAGCAATTACTTGCCATCTTCGAATTCGGCATCGACCACGTTCGGATCGCTCGACTTCGAGCCGGCGGAACCCTGGGCTCCTGTTGCACCCGCCTGCTGACCCGCAGCCTGCTTATAGAGAGCTTCCGCCAGTTTATGCGACTTGGCTTCGAGCTCGTCTTTCGCAGCTTTGAGTTCGGCAGCGTTGCCGGAATCCAGCTTGGCTTTGGCCGAAGCCAGAGCGCTTTCCAGTTCAGACTTGATATCGGCTGGCACCTTGCCCTCGCCTTCCTTCAGCGACTTTTCAGTCGAGAAGATCAGAGAATCCAGTTGGTTACGGTTTTCAACCGCTTCGCGACGCTGACGGTCAGCATCCTTGTTCGCTTCGGCTTCTTTCACCATGCGATCAATATCGCGCTCGTCGATCTTCGTGGCGGCTTCGATCCGGAGTTTTTGCTCCTTGCCGGTGCCAAGGTCTTTCGCGGAAACCGAAAGGATACCGTTGGCGTCGATATCGAAGGTCACTTCAACCTGAGGCACACCGCGTGGTGCAGCCGGGATATCCTGCAGTGTGAAGCGAGCGAGCTGACGGTTGTCGGCAGCCATTTCACGTTCACCCTGGAGGACGTTGATCTCAACCGATGTCTGGTTATCCGCAGCGGTCGAGAAGATCTGAGACTTCTTGGTCGGGATCGTGGTGTTGCGTTCGATCAACTTGGTCATCACACCACCCAGAGTCTCGATACCGAGAGTCAGAGGGGTCACGTCCAGGAGGAGAACGTCTTTCACATCACCAGCCAACACACCACCTTGAACCGCAGCACCAACGGCCACGACTTCATCGGGGTTCACAGTACGGTTCGGTTCACGCTTGAAGAAGTCCTTCACTTTCTGCTGAACGAGTGGGATACGAGTCGAACCACCGACCAGCAGAACTTCCTGCACTTCTTCCACAGCGAGTTTTGCATCTTTCAGAACCTGACGGCAAGGCGCCAGGGTTTTTTCGATCACGTCGGCGATCAGCTGCTCGAACTTCGCGCGGCTGAGGCTGACGTTCAAGTGCTTGGGACCGCTTTGATCAGCCGTCAGGAACGGCAGGTTCACGTCGGTCGCCTGAGCCGAAGACAGCTCGATTTTGGCTTTTTCTGCAGCTTCCTTCAGACGCTGCATCGCCATGGGATCGCCTTTGACGTCCACACCGGTTTCCGACTTGAAGCCATCCACCAGCCATTTGATAAGGATCTCGTCGATGTTGTCACCACCGAGGTGGGTATCACCACCGGTTGCCAACACTTCGACGACGTTCTCACCCACTTCGAGGATCGAGATATCGAAGGTACCACCACCGAAGTCATAAACGGCGATCTTTTCATTTTTCTTTTTATCCAGACCATATGCGAGAGCCGCAGCCGTAGGCTCGTTCACGATACGCTTGACGTCCAGACCCGCGATGCGACCGGCATCTTTCGTGGCCTGACGCTGACTGTCATTGAAATATGCGGGAACGGTGATGACCGCTTCCGTTACAGGCTGACCCAGGTAATCTTCAGCGGCCTGCTTCAGTTTGCCCAGAACTTTGGCGCCGATTTCCTGGGGTGTGTAGGTCTTGCCGTCGATGTCGAAGACAACCATATCACTTTTACCGCGGGTGACTTTGTAAGGCATCTTCTCGGCTTCGTCCTTGCGCTCCGCAAAGGTACAACCCATGAAACGCTTCGCCGAATAGATCGTGTTGCGTGGGTTGGTCACTGCCTGACGGCGTGCGGCATCCCCGACCAGAATGTCTCCATTCTTGGCAAAGGCCACAACGCTGGGCGTGGTGCGCTTGCCTTCCGCGTTAGCGATGATGACAGGCTGCCCGTTTTCCATCACGGCCACCACCGAGTTGGTCGTTCCCAAGTCAATACCAATAATCTTTCCCATATCTTACTCCATCTTTGGCAACCCTCGTGGGGCCTGCTCAAGGGTTAAACGATCTGCCTTATTCCAGCCACTTATGCCATTTAGGCTTGGCTTTCTTTCTCTCCTTAAACCTAATGCCGGTCGCTCCGCTGTCAACGGGTCAATCATGATAAGATGAAAGAAACGAGGAGGATGAGCGCCGTGTATGAATTGCAGTGTCCATCTTGCAATAAGGCATCCCAGTATAATTTTTCGGATTATTTGCTGCTTTGCCCCTTTTGCTCAGCCACCTTTCGCTTTAACGTCGAAGGCGGACAGAAGGAACTTTTTGGGGATCACTACATCGTTCCCAACCTCCTCGACGCCGGTACGGTCAAAGAGCTGGCTTTGGAATGGCTGCGGCGCATTCACCACAAACCCGGCACGGTCGATAAGGAATTCTTTGTCGTCGATGTGCAGGGCTTCAGCGTGCCTGTTTGGATAATTTCTGTGGAAGGGCACACGGCCTGGAAGGGTCTTGTCCGCAAGCAGAACCGCCAGGTCGCAACGCATACCAGTAACGAATATCTGACCGAGTCCGGTCAATTCCGGCGCAGTTACCGCTGGGCGGTTCTGGCCCGATCCAATATCTGTGAAACCTGGGGTCTGACGCGTCTGCATGAACCTACCGAACCTATTCACGTGGAATGGGATGGCTTTCCCTTCGACTCGACCTTCTCGCGCGGTCGTCTCATGGATGAGGAGCAGAAGTCGGCTTATGAAGCGCGCCATTACTTTGAATTCAAATACGCGAATGGTCTTCCCATACTCGGCATTCAGGTCGAGGAGGAGGAGGGTCTGCGTCGCGCCCGGAATCACGTTGAGCTTTATCACTATAAGCTCGCCTGTCTGAATTCCGATTACCTGATCGATTACCGCACCGAACTTGAAGTCGCGGGGATCCAGCTTATTCACGTGCCTATCTGGAAGATCGGCTACCTCTATCGACCGCGCAGTCTCGTTCGGCATTTCTATCGGCCAAAAGAAAAGAGGCTGGTCCTCGACGGCTATGGAAAAGGTATACTAACCGGCGAATTGGCTCTGGTTTACCACGACAAGATCATGATCAACGCCTATGTCACAGCATTTGCGTCGTTTATTTTCTTTTTGCTGGGAATCAGCTGGCATCCTGCATTTCTTTTGGTCGCGCTCTTCTCCCTCGCGGTTTCAGGGATCAGCATCTTTACCAGTTTGAAGAAGAAAGCAGAGCGGGACGAAGAGGAACTGCAAAAACTCTCGGCCAGCATCGGTCGCATGGCCGGCGTTAATAAAGCGCCCGGATTCAGCCGGGCTTCGTAAGCGATTCGTTCTTATTCACCGGAACCCAGGGCTTCGTGCTCGGGTCCACCCGGCAATTCCGAAGGCGGCGGGTAAGGCAGAGGAGGCATGGACATGACCTCGTCCAGTCTTTCCCGCAGCTCCTTTTCCTGCACCGGCTTTTTCAAAAAGTGACTACCGAGAATTTCCTGCGAATAGGCCGCGACCACGCGAGATTCCGCCGCAAGGACTGAAATCAAAAGACAGCGCGGGGGCTGACTCAATTTACGCAGCTCGCGATAGCATTCAATGCCGTCCATTTCCGGCATGATGATGTCCAGCGTCACAAGATCAGGCTTTAGCTCTTCGGCCATTTCCAGGGCTTCCACACCGTTGACGGCTTCACCCACAATATTCCATCCCAGCCGACCCAAAAGCTGCCGCAATTCGCTGCGAACTCGGGGGGAATCATCGACGATCAAAGCTCTCATGCATCCTCCTTGAGGGGCGGTCCCCTATGCAATCAGGTTACGGGAGAAGGCCGCTTCCCGCAAGGGTCTTCCCCCCGGGTCCAGAGGCTCAAAAATGTCCAGCTGGCGGCGCACCAGAGAAGGCTGCGCCCCCAAACATCCATCCAGCCCTGCCCTTCCCAGCGCACAGGTCCGTTTTGCTGACCATGCTGATGCACATAGAGAATGCCTTCGTGCAGGGTCTGCAGAAAGCTCCTGAGCATCGCGCCGACCCAGTCCTCGGGCCAGATCCAATACAGAAGTCCGGCTCCCAAAACTATATGCCACACGGGTTGTAAGAAAGTATTGAGAACAAGACCCCAGGGACTGAAACTTCCAAAATAGCCCAGATTCACCGCAATCAAAGGGCCTTCGACTGCCGGCAGAAGGCGTCGTTGCCAGCCTTTGGGCCACGGCCTCAGATAACGGACCATGGTATAGGCCGTCCAGCTGAGGGCATTCGATAGGCTCAGAAAGCTTCCGGGAAAGAGAAAGGCCTGAAGGCCAAAGACCAGACGATCGCTTTGTCTGGAATCCATAGGCGCGGCTACGAGAGGCAGCCAAAGGCCAAGCAGAAGCGCGAGCCAGGCCCTTTGACAAGGCGGATTGAAGCCGACCACCAAAGCGAAGAGCGTTATCAAACCGCTCACCAAAAGCCGGGCCAGCGTCACCCAACCAAGCCACCCCGCAAAGGGCAAAAGCCGAAGCGCGTAAGCGATGCGCCCCGGACCTTCGACAAGCCTTTGCAGAAAACCGCCGATAAAACTGAAATGCGCCCCACTCACAACCAGCACATGCAAAAGGCCGAGGTCCTGATAAATCCGCGGCCAGGTGTCCTGACCATCATCCTTGAGGCCAAATCCAAAGCGCAGAAACCAAGACCCCCATTCGGAATCCCAGCTTATAAAAAAGTGCTGAAGCTGCGATGCAAGTCTTGCGGCGATCCGATCGAGAAGTCCATTTTGAAAGAATCGAGGCAGCGGATCATGCAGGCTATTGGCCGCTCCGAGGAACCAGAAAAAAGGATGGGTCATCCCTATGGCGTCCGCAGTCCAGACCGTTTGCCAGAGGGCACCGGCAAGAAACGCAGCCCGAGGCCAGCCGCGAACGAGGAGGACAGCCGGCGCAAGACAGAGCCAGGCGCGATCATCCCAGGGAAGACTGCGCATGAAAGCGAAGGTGCATTGACCGGCGAGAAAATGAAAGGACAACAAAAAACCACTCCTGCAGGACCGTATGCGCGAGGCACAAGATTAGCAGGAGTGGTTCTATCGATCGAGTGACAGGGTCAAGCAGCAGATGTCCGCCGTCCGCTTACGCGTAGTTGGCGATCCCGGCTGCGGGCATCAAGTGGTTCAGAGCCATCGACAGAGCGACGTCGCTCAAATCGGGCTGGAACTCTTCCAGATACTCATCGGCATTGTCGATCAGAAACTGCACGGCTTTGGCGTGCAGGGCATGTCCGGATTTGTGCGCGTAAACGTCAGCCAACAAAGGCGCACCGAGCAGGGCAAAGTCGCCGATGAGATCAAGCAGTTTATGACGAACGAATTCATCAGGAGCACGCAGGCCTTCCTCGTTCATCACGCCTTGCTCGCCAATCACGATGGCATTTTCCAAACCACCGCCCAGGGCCAGACCCTGTTCGCGCATGGCCTTTACATCACTGAAGTTACAGAACGTGCGAGCGTCGGCGATGGTCAGGAAATTTTCCAGACTCGCGACGTAATCGATCGACTGGCAGCCGATCACGGCGGCGCGGAATTCGATCGAGCATTTGATTCTTTGACGATCCGATGGTTCCAGGCGCAGCATCTTATCGCCGTCCTGGATCAAAACGCTTTGCTTCAAACGATAGGCCTTGGCCGGAGCCATGAGGTCCTTCAGGCCAGCACTCAAAAAGCGGCGCACGAAAGCAGCCGAGCTGCCGTCCATAATGGGAATCTCGGGCGCATCGATCTGAACGAGGGCATTGCTGATGCCAAGTCCGGCGAAGGCGGCCATGAGATGTTCGATGGTCGAAACGGATTCACTGCCGTTACCGATCGTGGTGGAAAGAGCGGTGGAGCTGACTCGTTGCGCGATGGCGCGAACGGGTTGGCTGCTGGGGCTGTCGACTCTTTGAAACTGGATACCTGAATAGGCCGCTGCCGGTTTCACCGTCATGCGAACCATACGACCGCTATGCAAACCCTTGCCGGTAAAGCTTACCGCATTAAGAAGAGTAGTTTGATTCTGAGCGAGAAGCATTCAAGCCTCAAATTTAAAAAGGGAAACCTACAGACCCACCTGCTATTGAGCAAGACCTGTGCCACCAAATTAGGCTTTGGTATATTATGAACTATCTGATTTTATTGAGGAATATTTTGAAAATCAGATGCGCTTGGGCCTTTGGTGTGGCAGCAGCGCCACAGTATCCATAATGACGTTGCAAGTCTACAACAAAACACCTGCGGGAAATCCCGGGCAAATCAACGATAACTACGTGCCGAATCCCGATGTTTGAAGTAGGGGCGCGCAAGACCTGTTCGCTCCTCGAAGATCGCGGCAGAGCCCCAATTTTCCGGGAAACCCAGAGCATCGGCGACATAGAGCTGCCCCTGTTCTTCCGTTTGCAGACAGGAAGATTGCAGCAGGGCGGTCGCCAGCTGCGAGCAAAAGCCGATCAGATAGCTCTGCAGAAGGCCGGGTCCGCGCTGTCCACTCTCACGCGTGGAACGGGCTGCTGTCATCTCGCAGACCGCACGCCAGTGCGGAGCTTGAAGGATCTTCCGATCCAAACCGAGATGTCCGATCGCCTCCGGTTCTGTGACCGGAACGCGACTTTGAATGCCCGAGCGATACTCAATGAAGCGCTGCCAATGTCTTTCACTGCCCATCAGATGCCAGCCGAGATTACGAAGCTGCTCCAGCACCACAGGCAGGGCCTCGCCCGATTGCTCGGCATAGGCTACCAATGCCTGGAGCGCGAGGGATTTCACATAATAGAGTGCAGGCCTTGGTTTATGCGGACTCGCAATGCAATGAATGCCATCAAAGAAGGTCCGCAGAAGATTGCCGCGCGACGCGTGATCATCCGAAATCTCGGCGGTCTGCCGCGGCACGCTCTGCGCCGCCAACGCCCAGCCTCGAATGCGAAGTTCACCCAGATTGAATTGAAAGTTGCGGAACGCCCCGAACGCCAGAGTCGGATACTGGGGCTCCTTTGGTGTTTCTCCCACATACCAGGCAATCTGCCTTTCAAATTGCTGCAAAACACCGCGGCGGTAGTAGGTGTCGAGCTGCACGAACATCACTTCCAGGCCCTGCCGCAAAACCTCGGCTGAGCCCGCTATAAAGCAAAGGCGATAACCGCTGTCGAGCAGTCGCGTCAGCAGAGAAAGCGGCGGCAAAGCCTCATTCACGTCCAGATACACAAGCTCGTAATGCGGCGGCTCACCCCATGTTCGCAGCTGCCGGATGTGGCGTTGCAAAAAAGCCTCATACTGCGGCTGGCAATAGAAATGCGCGGCTGTGTCCAGGAGAACATAATCGGTCGTGCTCGGTGTTTCGCGCAGTTTCGGAGCGTTGATATGAATCAATATAGGCGAGCGCGCCGGATCACGAATGGCCTTATCCGTCCACATAACCGCGGCATGATCATGCATCATCATTACTTTGTTGCGTTGAGGCTGCTCCTGATTCCAGGTTTCAATCTGCCTCGCGGCCCAGGGAAGCAGCTGCAAACGCCAGTCCTTCCAGGTCAGTGCAGCATCCACATAGCCGTGCTGAACGACTTCTTCCGCGCGCATCAAAGGACGCCTTTGCCACTGCTCCAGAATCTTCGGCCTTTTGTTCAGCTGACCCGCAACCCAACCGAGTGGCGGCATTGCGCCAATCGCCATTTCCGGAAATCCGAACCAGGTTTCGCGATTGAAAACAAAACGCCGATGACAGACGAGCATCATCTCAAAAAAAGTTCCCTGGCATCCATGTTCCGTCACATAAAACCAGGGAACCGGAGAATACTGAATGTTCTGCCGCAAACGATACCAGCGGCGCAGACGCCAGCGTAATTCATCCCGCTGCAGCGTCGTATGCACTTCATTCATCCAGCTCGGATGAAAATCGTGAACAGGCACCTTCTGAATCCAGATCACCGCCTCAAGACGGCTCTTTGCGGCCGTTTGATAGACCTTTTCAATCAGATCCTCGAAAATCGCCAGGGTATCGTCGACCGCCGCGCTCAGGGAGCTGCCCGTATAGGTCCAGTCGGCGAGAATCAGGTTGTCGTGCTGTTCGTACTTCATGAGTTGCGCACCAGATAAGCCATATGACAACGGCCGTTCAAAGGGAAATAGAGATAGGTTGCACGCTTCGCATCGGTCAGCAGGAATTCCATGAAGCTGCTGAGCGCATTGGAAAGACTCGACCATTGCGGCAAACGCACCTGATCAACCGACACGCCGCGCAGCCTCAGCTCATCCCAGCAGGCCGGCAGAAGATTTTTGATATGACTGTAAACATAGATCCGATCGAGGCTCGATGGCGTCATGCCCTCGTCCTGCAGCCAATGATTCCATCTTTGAAAAAATTCCGGCACACCCTGAAGGCTTTCCCGAAAATCGGTGACAGGAAAGTCCCGTCCGCGCAATACGCAGGGCCCGCTGCCGCGATCGACGGCATTGGTTTCCATAAAGGCTTCGACGCAGGTCAGGCTGCGGCTGTGATCCATCTTCATACCGGGTTTGCGGCGCGATGTGGGGCCCACGCTCAAGAGCCGGCCGAGGTTATCCTGCAGAAGGGCCTGGCTTTCGACCGTTTTATAGACCCGGTCCTGCGTCTCCAGCAGCTGCTCGAAAGCGGCCATATCAAAAGGCTTGACCTTCGAGAGCGACACTTCGAGAGCCGCGCGACTCGGTTCCTGAAGACCCGGGGCCTGATCGACGATTTGCGCGAAGCAGGCATGACCATAAGGTTCTTTCAGAATCGCATTCCAAAGATCAGTCAGACTATTCAGGATGGTGGTGCGGGAAAAGAGGGAGGACATGGGCGGTCTTTGCGCATCCGAAGATGCGTAGAGAAGGAGACTGGGCCGATCGGCAATCTTATGAATCCGACTCAGGATCAAGGAGTCAAGCGCACGGGCTCTTTGCAGAACCCGATCCACCGGAGGCAAAGGCCAGCGACAGACGCTGCCCTGAATCGAAAGAGATGCTTCGTATAGATACATGCCGCAGCCTTATTGTCGAAATGCCGGCCATCGAATACGCGTCGCCCGGCTTTCGCTTTACCTGGCTTCGGACACGCGACTGGCATCATATGCATCCTGCAAACGAGTGCGGCCTTCCCGCACTTTTTCTTTCAGATAGGGATCATCCACCAGTTCATAGAGTCTGCCAAGATCCGCCAGGACCTTATCCCATCGATGCGCCTCAAGGTGCATTTCGATCAGATTTTCCAAAGGCTCCAGCATGCGGGGCGCCAGGTCCAGACTCTTCAGATAGCTTTCTTCCGCATCCATCGGACGGTTCAGCTGTTCTTCCAGCTCCCCGATTTTATAGTGAATGATGGCCTTGTTAAGGTTTCCTTCAATCTTCCGCAAATAATTGCGCAAAACCTTGAGGCAGCCTTCCCAATTCTGCTGACGAAAGTACGCTTCGTAGTGAATCGTGAAGGTATTCAAGGGACTGTCAGCGCAATGCTTTTCGATAATGTCGACCGCGTTCTGCGCCTGATCAAGCTGGTACAGATAAACGGCAGCCAATTCCTGAGCACTGCGATAGCGATCGTTGATATGTTTCGCATTTTGAAAAAGGCTTTGCAAGACCGAGACGACCTTGTCCCACTGGTTGTTTTGAGTATAGACAACCTTGAAGTAGCGCAGAGCCTTGAGGTTGTTGGGCTCCAAATCAATCAGCCGCTCGTAGCAGCGGTTGAGCTGGAGTTCATCATATTTTTTCTTTTCAAAAATAAGGCAAAGTCGTTCCAAACAGGCGACAGAATCCTCTTTGGAGCGCAGGCGAGGCAGAATTGCCTGCAGAATAATCGCCTCGGATTCGAAGTCCTGTTCGCTGATGACGTGACAAAGGGCGCGTTCCCGGAATTCGGCATAGCTGAGGCGAAGATCCTTGAGGAGTTTGACGCAGATTTTCGCAGAACGCTGAATATCTTCCAGATGAACGGCATAGGCGCGCGCAGTGCGTACATAAAAATGCAGCTGACGTTTTTTCGGATTGTCGATCTGGGCTTCCAGCAGGCGGAAATAAAGCGACCAGCACTCATAGTCCTGAAGCTTTTCCAGGATGGCCTCGAAATGCTGCTCGGGTATTGAGGCCCCCTTGTTGAGCTGGAGAACCAGGTCATTGATATCCAGGGACAGGGAAACATCCATGGGAAAGACTCCGCCTTTGCCTACGCGTGTTAACAACCATCATAGCAAAGTGCGGGCGTCTTTAATAGAAAGTGACGGGTCGGGGGCCGAAGGCCGCTGACGGACCAGATCGGACTACTTCGCCAGAAGGCCATCCAGAATCTGTTGGCTGGCAACCTTGACGACTTCGTCATACTCATAGACGGTTTCGTCGAAGAGCCACTGAAGACTGATGCCATCCACAATGGCTATGACCAGAGACGCATGATAGTGCGGGTTCACGTTTTTGAAGACGCCGGCTTTGACACCCTCTTCAATGACGCGGGCACAGCTGTCGCGGAATTTCGCATAATGCCGGGAAATGACCTGGCGAACTTCCTTCTTCTGGTTGATCTGAGTCCAGAAGTCCATGTTCACCTGATAGTATTCCTTCGTACCGCGCACGATATCAAAGGCAACCGACATGAAGATCCGAAGCTTCTGGACGGGATCGGTTATGGATCCCATGTCCGTGACCAGTATGTTTTCGATGTCCCCGGCCACGCGGTCGAGGACGGACATCATTAGGTCATCTTTATTCAAGAAGTAGTAATGAATGATGCCCTTGCTGACACCGGCGGTTCGCGCGACGTCCTGCATCGAAAAATTGTGATAACCGTGCTTCGTGATACATTCGACGGTCGCCCGTACGATCTGATCCTTACGTTCTGCTGCTACATCTGGCTTAGACATGTTGCCACCATTTAGTACTGCGACGGCGCCGGTCCTGTGGGGCGCTACCATCCTCTATCCGCGTATCAAAAGAGTCTTCAAGCTCGTTGGTGACAAGCCCTTGTGCGGGACAGAGGTCGAGACGAAGACGGTATGTTAGCACGGGCCTTGTCCTTTCGCAACGAGCACAGGCGGGTTGCCCCGGATTTGGCAAGCCCATAAATTCCCGGCGAATCTTCAATCCCTGACTTCCCTTACATGACCCAATTTGGCTGTCCAATTTGGGATGTGATACAGTTGACTCACATAAACTGCGGATTTTTTATTTTGGGACCAGGGCCTCATGACGGGGTCCTTGTTGTGGAGAACAGCATGCGGTGGCAGACCCTGACAGGTACGGCAGTCAGCTTTCTGGCGATCCACGCTCAGACCGGTATGAGCAAGGATCATGAGAACTGGACCCATTTCGGCCTTCGGCCCTTGGGTATGGGCAATGCCTACGTGGCGGTTGCCGACGACTACAATGCTCTGTTCTATAACCCGGCGGGTCTCGCCCGCATCAAGGAATGGGATGGGGAGCTTCTGAACCCCTGGACGGATATGTCCACCAACCTCGGCACCCTGATGAAGGATGCCCAGGATAAGCTGAAGAGCGGCGAGGTTTCGGATAGTCTTGATTTGATCGAGGCCAACACGGGCAAAAGCTATCACGTGGGTCTCGGTCTGACGCCGCATCTCATCTTCAAAAATTTCGGATTCGGCTTCGGCGTTGAAGTGGGGGCCTCCATGGTCTTCCATAAGAATATCGCCGCTGACTTCGACGCCGGCCTGCGCTTTGTCGCGCCCTTTACCTATGCCATGAATTTCCTCGACGATAAGCTCAGCGTCGGCGCTACAGTGAAGTTCCGGGCACGTGCGGGTGTGGATCGCCAGTTCACGATGGAAGATATCGAATCGTTTCAAACCAAGGGTTCCGATACGAATGATAAGAAAATTGATGACTACGTGCTCTCCGGTTTGGGGCAGGGCGCGGATGTGGGTCTTCTTTTTACGCCGACCAAAACCATGGAACCCACGATCGGCATCAGCGTGACCGATGTCGGCGCCACGTCCTATAAAACCAAGGATATCGGCGGCGAGGCCCTCGGCAACCCTCCCCCGCAGCTCGCCAGTGTCAACGTTGGTTTCAGTTTGAAACCCGTTCAGAAAGATAAGCTCTATGTTTTGACTTCGATGGATATGCACTCCATCAACCAGCCTTACTCCTTTTCCAAGAAATTGAATCTGGGTACAGAGCTCGGTTACGGCAGCATCATCAAACTGCAGGCCGGTCTTTATCAGGGTTACCTGACGGCCGGTTTCCAATTCGATGTCGGCCTGATCAATCTGCGCGCCATCACCTATGCCGAGGAGCTGGGTGCTCAGGCCGGGTTTAAAGAGGATCGCCGTTACGCGCTGCAAATCAAGCTTCTGCTCTGACCTGAAGTCAAAACAACCGTTAGCATAAGAGGACAAGGTCCATGTCGATCCAAAAAATATCCCTTACGGTTTCTCCTTATATTCTGGCTGTTTGTCTGTCTTCGCAGGGCTGGGCCAAAGGTCTTGACACCCTGCAGGCCGACGGTCAGAAAGCGCCGGCCGCAAACGCGCCTCTGCCAGGCGGAGCACCGACTCCGGCCAGCGACACAGTTCCTGCGGGTTCGAGCGCCATCCAACCAGCGATCCAGACTGTGCCACCCGGCACGTCTGTAGCTGCTTCCACTGTCGATCGCTTGTATCTCGCATCCAGTTTTTCCTGGATCAATCTGTCCGGCAGCAAGGGTGATTGGGTGACCGGCACCACGGCCGACATCGAAGCGGGCTATCGCTTTCTCACCGTCCTGCAGAAGTTCGATCTGTTTGGCACCTTCCGCTATCGCCCGACGGAAGCACTGGTTCAGCAGGACAATCGTGAGTATCGTGCGATTGTCGAAACCTATCTTTTTGGTGCCAACGGCCGCATGGCTTTGAACAGTAAAATCGCAGTGAACGCCTCGGCGGAACTGGGCATGTCGCAGACTCATCTGAATTCCAACGACTCGCTGCCCACGATTGACCAAAGCCTTGAGAAATCCGGGGTTGATCTGAACCTGGGGGGTGGGGTATCGTATCTTGTTCTGGAAAAATTCGCCGTAGGCGGGAAACTGACCCTCGGCACCGGAGCGTATAAGTCCGTCCAATTAGGTGTTGATCTTCGGTTCATGCTCTGACGCGGGCCGAAAGACCAAGCCCCCAGCGACTCAGTATGGATCCCGATGAAAACAAGCCCTCGCGGAATCTTGTGCGTCCTCGCCTTCTTCGTCACACTGCTGCAGGGCTGCCGCCTGGAAGAAGTGACTGGCGAAGTCATGGTGCGTGCGCCTAATCCAGGAACGTATGAAATCTATCGAATCGAATCGGAAGAGCCCCTGCAGTTCATCTCGGAGCAGGTTGGCCAATATAACCAGCCTCTGCGGCTGGTGCCGGGCCGCTACCTGATCCTCGCTGATTGCAGCTACGAGATCCTGACTGTTCTGCCGAACGTATCCCAGTCGCTCGTCGCGCATCAGGTGCTCTTCAATCCTCCCGTCGTTCCCGCGGCCGAGGATAACTTTTCGATTCAGTGCAACCGCTTCACCAAGACCAAATCCCGTCAGCACCTGCATAATCGCTATGCCTTGAATATTCTGCACGGCACGCGCGATCTTCTGGTCGGCATGATTCCGATGTCGATTGATTTCAACAAGGTCAACGACGCCGCCAATCCCCAGATCCTGAGTTATAATCTTTCCGGCATTAAAATCGCGTCGTATGAAGGCATGAAACCGGCCACCAGTTTTTTCGTGTCGCCGGCCGATGGCCTTCTTTCGATCACCGAGACCCAGAATTTCGGGCATTCGCAGTTCCTCTTGAAAGGCCGTTATCGGGTTGAAGTGAATGGGACCCGTTTGGAAGTGGATCTGGCGGAAGGTCAGCAGTATGAATTCAAACCTGCTTTTCTGCGGGTTTCGTCGTCGGATAACATCAATATCCAGGCCTCGTCCAGCATCACGGGAACACCGTCTTTTGTAGAACTTAATTCGGGTCATTGGCTTGATTTGAATGAAACCTATCCCGTTCTTCCGGGTGAAGCTTCGATCAAGTTGAATGGATCGCTGCATGAGCACAAGGTGATTTTGGTCGAGGGTGAGCTGACTGAACGCAAGGCGCGCTCAGTTCTGGTGGATCTTGATTGTTCAGCCTGGGATTGGAACTGTCTCGGCAGCCGTGAAATCTTCCTTTATGAAAGCGACAAGCCCTATCCCTTCGCGGAAGGAACTTCGGATGTGCCGATTCTTTTCTTCGAAGACGACGTGTGGCTGAGTATTCAGGGATCGCGTGACATTCGCTACAAGATCCCGCCGCAGGCTCAGGATACAACCCTTAAGGTTGGATTTTTGAAACTTGTCCCACGACAGCTGCATCGTCCAGGACAGGTGACTGACCTTTCCCGCATTGAAGCCGCAGCAGCGCCGCTGACAGGCCATTCGCTCGATTTGCCAGTCGATGGTGAAGTGCTGATGCCCTTGGTGGTGGGACGTTATTATTTGACTCAATATACGGCTCTTGCCACTGCGGATTGGGATCGTCGGACGAGCCGCCTGCCCATCTCCATTTCACCGCAGGATACGGTCGAGATTCCTTACTATGTTTATGTTTCGGAAAAGAAACTGAAGCAGATTCGGGAAATGCAGGCCAAGACCCGGCAGCAGCTGATCCAGAAAAAGTTCCGCCTTATGCAGAGCCGCTACCGGCAGATCGTTCCTGCCGGCATCGACTGAATCACTGGGCCACACGATCCCGTGCGGCCTTGATGAGCTGACGGGCATGCGTAAGACTGGAATTGGTCACCTGATCGCCGGACAGAAGACGGGCGATTTCCTCTTCACTGGCCTTACGATTCAAACGCAAAATCTGCGATTCGGTGGACTCGCCTTTCTGGGCTTTTTGCACAAGGAAGTGAGCATCCCCATAAGCCGCCACCTGCGGCAGGTGCGAGATGCAGATCACCTGAAAGGTGGTGGACAGTTCCTTGAGCTTTTTGCCAACGATATGCGCCGTGTGCCCGGAGATCCCGGTATCTATTTCATCGAAAACCATGACGCAGGTGTTGGCGCCCATGGCCAAAGCCTTTTTAAAGCCGAGCATGATGCGCGAGATCTCACCACCTGACGCGACCTTGGCCAAGGGTTTCAGGCCTTCACCCGGGTTGGCGGACAGCAGGAACTGACCGCGCTCACGACCGAGTTTGCTCGTTTCCGTCAGGATGCTTGCGCAATGCTGCCAGTCATCCACCAGAGCGGCGTCGATGTCGGCGATGTCCAGGTCAGGAATGGTGTTTTGCACCTCCTGAAAATCGAAGTCGATCCGAGCGCCCTTCATATTCAGATCATGAAGCTCGCTGACCACCGCCTGGACCGCACGCTGAGCGGCTTCTTTCCGGGCTGCAGAAAGCTTATGGGCGTATTCATCGGCTTCATTCAGAAGTTTCTTCAGCTTGTCGAGAGCCTCGGCCATGGCCTCAGGGCCCTGCTGAACGAAGGATAATTCCGTCTCCAGACGCTCATATTCGGTCATGATTTCTTCAACGGTGCGAACGGAGTGTTTTCTGAGAAGGCTCTGGTAACCGGCGAGGCGTCCCTGCAGTTCCTCGATTTCCTCTTCATCCAGCGAATGGCGGGATACCGCGCGGCCTATGCCGTAGCTCAGTTCGTCGAGCACGGTGCTGAGTTCATTCAGCTGCGCAAGGCTCGCCTGGAGCGAGGCGTCCTGGAGCTTTTCAGCGGGGACTTCCAGGAGTCTTTGCAGTTCCTGCAGAGCCGATGTCAGTGCGCGACCGTTATAGCCTTCATCACAGATTCTCTGCGCCTGATCGAAGACTTTCTGCTGGGAAAGAACCACGCTGGATTCCTCGCAGAGCTTGATCGTGCGCTCGTAGTCCTCAAGGCTCGGGCCGAAGCGGGCCAGTTCATCAAAACGGAACTGCAGATAATCCTGCTCGCGACGGCGGGTCTGATACTGTTCCAGTCGTTTGCGCAGGTCCTGCAGAATCTGGTGGGCCTGCTGCATGGCGGCCTGAACCTTGTTCCGAAGGCCCTGATCGCCAACGAATTCATCTATGTAATCCAGATGCGTGTGAGGATCGAGCATGCGATGGTTTTCATGCTGGCCATAAATGTCGATCAGCGTGGCGCCGAGCTCCTTCAATAGCGAGAGCGTGATCGGCTGATCATTCACCCAGGCCTGCGAGCGGCCTTTTTGGGCGATTTCCCGCCGAATAATGAGTTCGGTCAGGTCCTGATCATCATGCCAGATGCCGTGGGCGTCGAGGACTTCGACGCAGCCATGAGTTTTGGGCAAAAGAAAGGATGCGGACACATGGGCTCGCGGAAAACCGCGCCGAATCACATCGGGATCAGCTTTCGCGCCAAGCAGGAAATGAAGGGCTTTGATCAATATGGATTTGCCAGCACCTGTCTCGCCCGTGATGACGTTGAGCTGTGGGGAAAATTCGATATGCAGTTCTTCGATAATGGCAAGACCGCGGATGGACAACTGGGTAATCATCGGAAAAAACTCCGTGGAAGAGCGGACGAACTTCCCACAATGTCTCCAAGCTCTTTGAGCTTGTCCAGTGACTTTTACAAATGTATGGGTGTTTTGAATGGGGAGTGGAGCCATCGACGGGACTTGAACCCACGACCTGCTGATTACGAATCAGCTGCTCTACCAACTGAGCTACGATGGCTTTTGACAAAGGAAACAGGCAATGCGCCTGAAGGCGCTATGATTGTTCATTCCTATTGTGCTCAGAAACCAGAAAAAAAGAAAGAGCGGAATGGCGTCCCCAAGGGGATTCGAACCCCTGTTACCGCCGTGAAAGGGCGGTGTCCTGGGCCAGCTAGACGATGGGGACCAGGGAGAAAAAAGTGAGCCCTGCTGGATTCGAACCAGCGACCCGCACATTAAAAGTGTGCTGCTCTACCAACTGAGCTAAGAGCCCTCACTTGCCTAACGTCTTGCGCTAGGGAGTTAACTATCTACAGTCGCACTGTTTTTGTGTCAACTTATTTTTCCAATTAATTTGCAGGCTCACGAAAGTTGATTTTTAGGCCGGTTTCTCCTAGTATGGCCCCACCTACGTAGAGCAAGTCAGCCCTGTTCGAGAGAAAGTAAGCGCCGCATGACGATCATCAAAAGAAACCGCGTAACCACAAATAGCGACCTTATTTCCGCTATTGATAAACTGTGTCCCCTCTTGGAGCGACAAAAGGAAAATGACGCGGTCGCTGATCTTCGCAAGGCCGCCGACCAACTGCGGGCCTCGCAGGAAAACACGCCGGCGTGGAAAGAAGCGATTGAGTCCATCATCGACGCCTTTGAAGGCGAGCATGAACTCATGGCTTATACTATGCAGCGCGACACAGATCAGTGGACTGAAGTGGAAGAATTATCGCAGGTCAGCTCCCGAGTCTTGAGTTTGGCAAGACGCCTGGCCTATTGAACCTATATGTGCAATTCCGTCAGACTGAAGGATGTCCGTCTGGATATTTTTTCACGATTACCTTTTGCCGGAATCTTGTTATAATTTTCACCATATACGCTGCAGCTCGGCCCCGGGCCACAGTGCAGTCGCAGTCCGCGACGTCAGCCTCGACGACTTACCTGCGACGCGTCTATCTTTCATTTCACAGTAGGGTGCTGCCATTAGTACGACACAATCGAATTACAAACCAAGTACCTTGAAGTTGGACTACTTCCTCTATTCCTGCTTCGAATATGAACAGACCTGCAAAGCCTTGCCCGGCAAAGCCATGGGCCCTCAAAGATGGCCTCACGGCGTACTCTTTTTGGATGGTGAACGGGATAACTTTCGTGACTTGGGTGATCTTGGACAGCAGATTGAGGCCTGCCTGAAATGGTATGTCGAGCAGTTCCCCTCGCTGGTTGAAGATCGCAGCATGACCATGGAAAATATCGGCAATCTGACAGCACCCGCCGTATTTTTCTGTCTGGATCTGAAGATCCTGGCCGGCGCCGACAGTCAGAATACAGCAGATGCGTTGCAGGCGAGCGACAATAACGCCGTCTGGGAAACCATAGATCGGCACCTGGATCAGCTCCTGCCGAACTTTTCCTCGCACTTTAAGACCTACCTGCGTTGGGTTTTCGTAAAAAAAGAAGAGCAGACCTGGGAAGTCGGCAGTCGCCCTCCCGTGGGTCGTTATACGCCTTTCCAACGCCGTGGACGTCCTGGTGATAAAGGTCCCCCACGTCGTAGCGGTGGTGGTCAGGGCGGAAGACCTCAGCAGGGCGGTCGTGACCGTCATGAGCGCGGTCAGGGTGGTGATAGGGATCGCGGTCCGCGCGGACCACGTCGTGAGCCTGGAAATAGCCCCATCAAAGCGGGCGGCAGTCACGCCGATCAGGAAAGAGCAGCTCTGGAAGCGGTGCGTGTGGCCGTGGATGAACTGCGCAGCAATCCCACATTGGCCGAAATCAAACTCGATCCATCCAACAGTTTCTTCCGTCGTTTGCAGCATAAAAAAGCGGTTGCCGAAGGCTTCCATTCCTTTTCCACTGGGGAAGGCATGCAGCGCGCTGTCGTTGTAACGCGCGAGAAGACGGAGCAAGAGGACAATACATGACTTCGGTCGTTTGCATTACAGGCGCATCGTCGGGCATCGGCGAGGCGCTGGCGCTGGTTTACGCGGAGCAAGGCTGCCATCTTGTATTGGGAGCCCGCCGGCTGGACAAGCTGAAGGCGCTGGAAAGTGTTCTGAAAGACAAAGGTGCCGCCTCCGTTTTAAGCCTGCCCCTTGATGTTCGTTCCCGTGAGTCCGTTCATGCCTGGGTGAAATCGGCAGAGGAAAAGCATAGTCGCTTGGATGTCCTGGTGAACAATGCCGGTCTTGTGATCGGTCTGGAGCCGGTGGAAACCGGCCGTGTGGAGGATTGGGAGACCATCCTCGATACGAACGTCCTGGGCGTGATGCGCGTGACCCAGGCCTTGATTCCTGTGTTTAAAAAGCAGGGTTCTGGTCACATCGTGATGATCGGGTCGATCGCCGGTCATCAGCCTTATGAAAATGGTGGGGCTTATTGTGCCAGTAAATTCGGGGTCAAGGCGTTGACCGGAGTTCTGAAGCATGAGCTCAACGGCACGGGCATCCGGGTTTCCACGGTGGATCCTGGAATGGTGGAGACCGAGTTTTCCATCGTGCGCTTCCGTGGTGATAAGGATAAGGCCAAGCAGGTTTATAAGGGCCTTGTGCCCCTGAATGGCCGTGATATTGCTGAATGCGTGCACTTCATGACCTCCCGTCCGCCGCATGTGAATATAGATAGCATCGTCGTGATGCCGACTGCGCAGGCGAGCGTATATAAAGTGCACCGCGAATCCTGATGCTACTGCCATTCCGCCCGCAGCATGGGCTCCAGGTTTCTTAAGGTTTCCTGGAGCTCGGGGTAAGGGTGGGTTTCTCCTTTGAATGCATGTCTGATTAAATTCCCGATAATTTCAATATAGCCTTCGAGCCAGCCCATGCCGTGATGCGGTGGATTATGGGATCCTTGCGTCGATTCCTTGCGGGTCAAGACTCTGCGGTCGCGGCCTTCGCCGATGAAGATTTCGTCCGGTTGCTCGAATTTCCAGGTGGCCGCAAGTAAAGAGCCCAGAACGTTGACCTCGAAGTGATTGGTGGAACCATGGACCGCTTTGGAAATGGAGCCGAAGGCCCGTCCGGAATTGGGATAATGAACGGTGAGCTGCACATGCGAGTCCCGATGCGGTGAATCCGCATTGATGAACGAGCGCCAGCCGGAAATCCTTTCGGGGGCTTCGCCAAAGAGAAAGCTGACAGCGTCGACCCAGTGGGTGGCGATATCAAGGTAGACATCGTATTCACCCGAAAGGCGCGTATCATCCTTCCAGCTGGGGGCTCCGACTTTCTTCGCCAGCGCGCGTTCGGCTGTTGAAGCTTGCCAGTAACGGCCTTCTATGGAAATGATGTCGCCAAAGTTTCCTTCCTTGATCATACGCTTGAGCTTTTGGATGCCCCAGGTCTGCCTATAGACGTGCAGCACCGCGGTCGGGCTGGTGACGCCTCTTAAAAAATCCAGCTCCTGAAGGTTCACGCAGGCTGGTTTTTCACAAAGGATCGCCGGGTATCGCACGCGATCAGCTTCCAGTATGGAGGCTGCATGCAGACCGTGGGGGTTGGCAATGCAGAGAAGAGGCTGCTCGTATTTGTCCCTTTCGCTGACCAGCAGTGCCGAGCGTTCAAGCCAAACGGGCATTTCAAGATCCAGCTCGGGATACATGACTTTCAGACACGCGAGGCTTTTGGCAATGGCCTGGCCCGCACGACCTGTTCCCAGGATTAAAGGAGTGATTGGCATAAATTCCCCCATGTGTGAAACGGAGTTGTCAGGCTGTTGTTTCTACACCACAATTGCCCGGCGGGAAACTTTAGGAAAGGATGCTCCATGAATACCCTTATGAAAATGTGGCTTTCACTTTTTATCGCCCTTATGGTGACGGGCTGTTCACATACTGGGAATTCAGCGGCAGAGAAGGCCTATGATGCAGAACTGAGTGGTTTTGATTACCCGCGGCCTGTGCAGTTTTTTGAGGTGGAGAGTCAGCGGCAGAAGCTGCGGATGGCCTATATGCTGGCGGAACCTGGGAAGCCGAATGGGAAGACTGTTGTGCTTTTGCATGGGAAGAACTTTGCCGGATTTTATTGGGAGCCGACGATTGCGGCTTTGGTGAATCAAGGTTTTCGGGTGGTTGTGCCGGATCAGATTGGGTTTGGGAAGTCTTCGAAGCCGGAGGCTTATCAGTATAGTTTTTCGCAGCTCGCGGCTTTAACGGAGCAGCTTTTAACTCATCTGAAAATCGACAAAGTTTCCGTCGTCGGTCATTCGATGGGCGGGATGCTGGCGACCCGTTTTACGCTTCAATACCCGTCGCGGGTTGAAAAACTTGCCCTTGTGAATCCCATCGGTCTTGAAGATTGGAAAACTGTTGTGCCCTATGCAACCATCGATGAAACCTATGCAGCCGAATTAAAATCCACGGAAGAAAGCATCCGCGAGTATCAAAAAACCGCATACTTTGCCGGTCAATGGAAACCCGAGTACGAGAGTCTGATCGAAGTGCTCGCCGGCTGGACTCGGCATCCCGATTATCCCAAGGTCGCCTACGTCTCCGCCCTCACTTCCGATATGATCTTCACGCAACCCGTGCTCTATGAATTCGGCAACATCCAAACCCCTACCCTTCTCATCATCGGACAACGCGACCGAACAGCCATCGGCAAAGCCCGCGCGCCGGCTTCCATTCGGGAGTCGCTTGGCAACTATCCGGAGCTGGGACGGAAGGCGGCTCGGGCGATACCAAAGGCGAGTTTGGTGGAAATCAGAGAAGCGGGGCATATGCCGCAGGTGGAGCAGTTTCAAGTTTATTTCGATGCATTGAGTCATTTTCTAGGGAGTTGATCAAGGACTGTCCTCCGAAGCAGTCGGAGGACTATTCACTCAGGGCATAGTGGTAAGCTTTGAAGGATTGCACATTGGGAAAGTGTTGCCATACTTCTGCTCTATTTCCGATTCGCCAGAAACAGGGAACCACTCGCCAGTGGTCAGAAATCTAACAGAATCGCCGTTAAGGGCATCAACCCATTCATAAGGTGGACCGGAGGGAATATTCTTGTCCCTGACCTTCGCAAGCTGAGGGTCACCATCATCTGGAATAAGGTCTTTATTCGGATTGATTAAGGAATGGGGAACGCCTTTGGGATAAGTGCAGACACGGGCATTATTTGCATTACTGAAGGCCCTGAAAATAGCTTGATTGTCAGCAGTCGGATCCATTTCTGTCACGACGAACTGTATAGGAATCCGAACCTGCTTAATCGCTGCAGCGGCTTCCTCTCCGTAATGAACCATGGCCTGAGTTGCTCCTACATTGACTGAACAGTAACCCGCGCGTCCGTTTATACGTGCCCGATTCATGCGACAGGCTTCACCCCAATCGGTTGTCACACCGGGGTTGAAGAATCCAACGACATCGGCAAGAACTTTGTTTACGCTTGGATTTTGATAGTAGGGAGCATAGAGAAGAACACGGCTCCAGACATTTCCGTTCGCCGTCTGACCCATCACAGCGGCACCAGTTGCCAATCCTCCACCACCAGATAGACCGGCAAGAGCTTTGATGCCAGTACTTGCCGCTGCTATGGCATTCATTTGTTCAACGAATTTTATATATCGCGGATGCTGCTTGGAACCGTTCGCATAAATTTCCCCGGTGGTTTTGGAGGGCAGGTCTTCCAAGTGATCCTTCTTCCCCGACTCTACCCGACCTTGCCCTGGCATCAACGGCAGGAAAACGTCGAAGCCTTCAGCAGACAGAATGTCCGCGATATCAAAATACTGCTGAGGGCACGCGGTGAAGCCATGAAAGAACATAACCATGCCTTTGCGCGGCATACTCTCATTATGTGGATAGAACCGTGGCATGCAATCCGGTCTAATGGCCTTACCACTCGAATTTTTTCTATCAGTCTCATCCTTGATATGATCAAGCCACAGTTTCTTCACGGTCGCGTTTTCCATACGCTGGATGGCGGTATCCTGGTCCTCCACCGCACTCATTTTGGATTGAGTTGTCTTACAACTCCAGAAGCCGAGACAAATAGCTAACAGCCACAGATTCTTCATGCACAGAATCCTCTCTCAAGTATCGAAAACAATTGGTTGGGATGGATCTATCGTAAGGGGGCGGGCAAAGCCGGTCAACTTATTCTTAACGGGATTCCGCAGGCCCAGAAATCAAGCCGATTAGACGTAAAAATCATTTCTAATTTTCTTATTATAAACAAAGTGTTATATATATTTCGTTGAAATTTTCAACGCGGTCTCCGATAATTCCAGGGGCATTAGATGTGGAAGGACGTTTGGAATGACTTGAGAGCGTCGAGGCCTATGATATCCCTCGATGGATCACATGTCAGAGATGATCGGGATGGAAGGTATCAACGAGCTCTCAACTCTGTTGGTTGGATTTTGGCTTTAGGCGAGCCTATCGGCTTTCGATATTTTCGGCGACACGGGGATTTTGATGTTTGCTATTTGGTAGCGTGGCTGATGGAAGAATATCAAGACGCTGGGCAGTACATGGTTTTTCGTGCGTATTATTCAAAGCAGAACTACAGTTTCAGCGAGAGCGGTTACAGAAGGTTTCTAGCGGCAGAAATCGCATGCTTTTACGATGGACAGAATCCTAATCCTGGCAGGATTCTTCGGGATCGAGAAAGCGCAATGGCCTGCATGCACCAGAAGGATGGATACCATGAATGCACATGATGAAAAATTCTTAAAAGAGTACAAGATGAAGATCGGATCAAAGACTTATATCTTTCAAAATGTTGCGCTGGAAAGAAGTCCCATTGGAAAATGGGTCATCACCTACGGAAAAGTCCACGATATGATGAAGGCAGTAGCCGCAACAATTCTAGCGGACAAAGAGCAGGCTTTAACCTTTGACGAGCTGGAACATTTAGCTCAGACGGCTGAGATCAGCATGGCAAAGATCGCAGAACTGATCAAAGTTGATCGTTCCACCATCACAAAATGGAAAAAAGGTGATGGCATGGTTCCTTATACGGAAAGCTATTGTCTGAAGGATAAGCTCCCACGAATCATTTTCGATTTTGAAGATACGATAGAGACAGCGCAGAATCGAACAAGCTACTGGCTGGAAAAAGGCAAGTTGCCGTTTCCGAAGGATGTGGCGTGAGATAAGCGGGGCGCAAGCCCCGCGAGATGCGGCACGCAGCGAGCATACCACACTTTCGATTTACATAGGTGTGACGGTCTGCTCAATCCGACCGAAGATACTCTTCCCACCATTATCAAACATCTCGATTTCCACACGGTCTCCATATTGGAGGAAAGGTGTGGTCATCGTTCCGTTATCAATCTTCTCAATCATCCGCTTTTCAGCCAGGCACGACGAGCCGCGGCTGCGGTCTTCGTTCGAGACGGTTCCGCTGCCAAGGATGGTGCCAGCGGTATAGGACCGGGTTTTCGCGATGTGGGCGATCAGATCGTGGAAGGAGAAATGCATCTCAGGGCCAGCGTTGGGGTCACCGAAGAGGTTTCCGTTGAGCCAGGTTTTAAGAGGCAGGTGGACCCGGCCCTCTTTCCAGAACGAACCCAGTTCATCCGGGGTCACAGCGAAGGGAGCAAAGGCAGAAGCCGGCTTCGACTGGAAGAACCCGAAACCTTTTTCCAGTTCCGCAGGAATCAAATTCCGCAAAGAAACATCATTCACAATCATCACAAGGCGAATATACTTCTCCGCCTCCGCCTTCTTCGTCCCCTGCGGCACATCACCCAAAACCACGGCAACTTCCGACTCAAAATCACAGCCCCACGCGGTATCCGCGAGCGGAATATTATCCTTGGGCCCCAGGAAAATCCCGGACCCACCCTGATAAATCAAAGGATCCGTGCGCAAAGTCTCAGGAGGATTCGCCCCGCGCGCCTTCCGTACCAAAACCACGTGATTGATATAAGCCGAGCCATCAATCCATTCATAAGCCCGCGGCAACGGCGAACGCCAGGTCTGATCGCTGGTCTTCGAACCGAGCTGGGCATCCTTCTCCAGCATATCCGCAATATTCTTCAGATGCGGCAGCGCCTCGTCCCAATGATCCAGCGCTTCCTGCAAAGAGTTCACTTCAGGCCCGGCCGGCAGACAGCGCTGCAGATCCCGGCTGACGACCATCAGTTCTCCATCTCGTGTTCCGTTATCGCGTGTGCCGAATTTCATGATTCCCCCGTGGATTTAATCCTTCAAACCAACAGCATTCTTCAGCGATTGAATTTCCTGCGACGTGAGCTGGCGGTACTCACCCGGTTTCAGACTCTCGGGCAAATGCAGATCGCCATAACTGTAACGCAAAAGTTTAACGACCTTGTTATCCAAATGCTCGAAAAGACGCCGTACCAGTCGGTTGCGCCCCTCACGGACCGTGATCATATACCAGGCGCCACGGCTTTGTCCCATGTCCACCGTTTGAATAAACTGCAGATCCACACCCTGCGTCGCGCCATCATCAAGCGTGACGCCACGGCGAAGCTTGCCTTCCTCTTCATCGGTAAGGCGCTTCTGCACCAACACCTGGTAGGTGCGCGGAACTTTAAAGCTGGGATGGGTCAAGCGATGGACGAGTTCACCATCATTGGAAAGAAGCAGCAGCCCCTCCGTGCGATAATCAAGGCGGCCGACAGGGTAAAGAAGAAACTTCACCTGACGCAGGGAAGGCAGATCGTAGATGGTCGCTTTCCCTTCTTCACGCGCACGGCTGGTCAGGCACAGATCGGGTTTGTTCAGCATCCAGTAAACAAGAGGCGGACGCTCGGAAACCAGACGACCATCGACAGTCACCTGGTCCTGATCGGGATCAATCCTCGTCCCGAGTTCTTTCACGATCTTGCCGTTGATCGAGATTCTCCCCTCCGTCAGCATCCTCTCCGCCTCGCGGCGCGAGGCCAGTCCCAGCTGGGAAAGCCACTTCTGTATCCGGATCAACTTGTCCTGGCTCATCGTCGTCAAAACCTTTCGCATCAAAGCGGGCGCCGACGCGCGGCTGCTCCTCTGGTGCAGTCGGTTCGTCGCCTTGCATTTCAAGCTGCTCTCTTACCTGAAAATTGACTTTGATGTCAGCAAAATCGCCCTCGTCGGCGCTTTCAACCAGTCCCTCTGACACGGTCGGAGCGTCCGACTCAGGATCATCCATGAATTCATCGACATCGACCTCCTCACCCAGATCGAGGCGGTTCTCCGCTTCGGCCATGGTTTCGGGTGCGGGCTGGAACGCGGAAAGCGGCGGCAGATCATCGAGGCTATTGATGCGGAAAACCCGCAGAAATTCAGGGCTGGTGCCAAACATCATCGGCCGGCCTGAATCCTCTTTGCGGCCCACGCAGCTGATCAGCTCGCGATCGAGAAGGTTTTTGATGATACTGCCCGCATCGACGCCGCGGATCGCTTCGATATCCGCGCGCGTCACGGGTTGCCGATAGGCAATGATGGAAAGAGTTTCCAAAGCCGCACGCGACAAAGGTCTTTGCCTTTGCGAAAACATGCGCTCCATCAAAGGCGCGGCGGCAGGAACGGTGCGGAATTGAAAGCCGACGCCCTTGTCATGTTCCAGACGAAAACCGCCGTTGCGTTCGCGATAAAGGCGCAAAAGGTTTTGAATCACGCGCTCGATTTCCGCCGTGTCTCCCGGATTGCCGTCTTCATCCGCAAGGATTTCTGAGATATCCGTGACCGAAAGCGGTTTCGGAGCTGCAAAGAGTATGGCTTCGACCTGACCTTCCAGGGTCAGAGCCTCGTCCCAACGCATGAGCCCATCCTTCGATTCCCCGCCGGGATTGGCGTCCAGGATCAGCTCAGGCGCATCGGATGCCGCGGCGCTTTCCTGGTCGTCCGCATTATCCTCGGGGAAGTCCTCGTCTTCAAAAAGACTCTCGGGCTTCGGATCATCCATGCTCATACTCCATCCATTTCAGGCGGTTCTGCCAAACGAGGGCGGTCCACGCCTTTCACCTGCAAAGGCAGCTGATTGGCGTCGAGATCGCTGCGATAAAGCCAGAGAGGTCCGTTCAACTCCTCCTGGTAGATCTTCACCGTCTGGGCCTTGGCCAGCTCCAGCGTGGCCAGGATATAAACGACCAGTTCATAGCGCGACTGGAAGGTTTTGTAAAAGCCCTGGAACAGCGCAAAATTTACGTTACTGATGATGCGACCCAGCTCGATGATTTTCTCCTCGACCGTCACCTGGTGCATCTTCGCTTCGTGACGCGCGGCTGGCTTGCGTTCGGCCAGATCGCGCAGCATCTGTTCATACAGCACGATGAGCGAGGTCGGATCCCCAACCAAAGGCGCTTCAATGCTTTCATAAAGCGGTGTCAGTCGTTGCCATTCCATCGACGAACGGATCTGCACGCCGAACTGCGGTTTGACCGACAGATATTCGGCAACTTTTTTAAAGGTTTCGTACTGAAGGAGGCGCTCCTGCAGGTTGTAGCGCGGGTCGTCCTCGTTCAGAAGGCCGGCTTCATCCTGACTTTCCTGGCCGGGCAGCAGCATCTTCGTTTTGATTTCGATCAGGGTCGCGGCCATTTCGATAAATTCGCCGGCATCAGCCAAGTCATCGTAGCGCAGGATCCGCAGATACGCGAGGTACTGCTGGGTGAGCTTGAAGATATCAATGTTGAAAATGTCGATTTCGTTCACCCGGATCAGGTGCAAAAGAAGATCGAGAGGCCCCTCGAATTGCTCAAGTTTTAGGTAATACTGCGTCGTCATGCCCTGAGTCCCTGGCGCTTTCGTTGAGCCGGTTCTAAACAATCTGGAGATTCTAGCGAAAAGCTGGGACTTTGGATAGCACGTGGTGGGGACCCATCCTGGGCCCCATTTGGGCGTTTACAGCGGACGCCTGGACTGGCATAAGCTGCAGATCCGGGAGGATGACGCATGGAAACCCTGAAAAATAATCTGCCCCTGGCCACGGACGCTTTGAAAGCCACCTATGGAACAGCGGCTTTGCTCCCTATTGAGTTTTTCAAACTGCATGCGGACGAACTGCGAAATCTGATCGCGGGTCCTGTGGCGCGAACCTTTCTGTCGAGCGGCACGACGCGCGCGGACCGTTCGCAGAGCCATTTTTCAAAAGCCGGTTTGGAAAACTATAGACGCCTTTCGGTGGCGGCGTTTCAGGATATTTTGCGGCATTTTTTTACGGACATCCATGCGGTTTCTGGTTTGAGCCTGATACCCAGCGTGAAGGAATGGCCTGATTCAAGCCTTGCGCAGATGGTCGCGTGGATTGGTGATGAGCATCGGCTTGAATATTGGGACGGAACCGGACCTGTTCCAGAAAAGCCAATCTGGATCTTTGGTACAGCTTTTCATTTTGTGAATCTTGCGGATGATGGTGTGCGCCTCCGTTTACCGGAAGGCAGCGTCGTGATTGAAACGGGTGGAACCAAGGGCCGCTCGCGTTCGGTCACGCGTGAGGAACTTTACACTTTAATTTCCGAGCATCTGGGTGTCCCGCGCAATCGCATCATCAGTGAATATGGAATGTGCGAGCTGGCCACGCAGGCTTATGATTACGTCGCCGAGCCTGATGGTCCCGAGCTGACCCTCGATGAACGCTGGTTCCGTTTTCCATCTTCGATCGCTGTCTCGGTTTATGATCGACTGAGTCATGCCCAGGCGTCCGGTGAAGGGACTCTTGTGGTGCATGATGCCTGGCGCCTTGATTATCCCTTTCCCATTCGAACGGAGGATATGGCCCGAGTGCGTGCGGATGGGGCCTTTCAACTTTTGGGGCGGGTTCCCATGAGCCCTTTGAAGGGTTGCTCGATGCTCGCGGAGCAGATTGCGGGGGAACGAACCCTGCCGATGGCATCGGGTCCCTCGGGTCGCACGATGAAGGATCCCATTTCGAAAACACGGGCGGCAGCTGTTCATGCGATCGCGCATGATCTTCGCAGTGATCCTGAATTCTGGGCTCTCTGGAAGACCGAACTTCATCACACCAAGGCTGCGGAATGGTTGCGCGAGGATCTTGCTTACAGTCTGCCAGCCACAGTTGATGAGTGGATCAGCGCGGCTGAGGTCGCACGCGGCTCGGCCTGCCCTGCGCGCTGGCTGATCATTCCTCCAGAGTCTCATAACTTTGCCTGGCTTTATCCCATCCTCCTCGGGACCGTGCTTGGACTTGAGCTGCATCTTCGCGCACGCCCTGATGATCCGCTGGTGCTTTGGATGCAAAAGCGGCTTGCGCCTTTGGGTGGTTTTACGAGCTGGGCCGCGCCGCAGCGCATCGGTGTGGATCCGATGCCCGATGTGGACGCTGTCCTTCTTTATGGTTCCGATGAAACCATTGCCGCTGTTCAGGCCGTGTGCCCTGTTCCGATTCACGGTTTTGGCAGCTCACTTACGGTTTCCCTCATACATAAAAAAGGCGGAATCATCGGCCTTTGGAAGGACGCCTTCAGTCTTTTGCAGAAGGGCTGCATGTCGAGTCGTGTACTCTTCGTGCTGGAGGACCCTGAGGCTTCAGAGTTTCAAGAAGGATTTCTACGCAGTCTCCAGGAGGCGACGCAGCCGATTGGCCCCTTGCCCCTTGGAATGGATCTGGCTTTGGAACATGCTGCCTTTGGACTACGCTGTGAGGGCCGCATGGTCCCGCCCCGGCCCTGCGAAGGCGCGCCACTGCTCTTGATTCAAACGTTTGATCCCAAGAAAAATTTACAGTCCGTCTTGCTGGATCGCGCCATGAGCCTTAGTCTTGTTCTGGTCCCAAAAAATCTTTGGGCGGACTTCGCTGAATGGTTGCCGGCCCAGAAAAACCTTCATAAGATCGCGGTTCACGGTCAGACCCTGCCTTGGGCACTTGATGACCGCCGCTTCGAAATTGTGGAAGCGGGGCTGGCCAATGCTCCGAATTGGGATGGACGGCATCAAAATCGTCCCCTCTTCACTCTGAGGTGAAGAATCGGGGACGGAACAGTATAATAGAACAACTTGGGGATACCGGTGTTTTCCCTGCTACGAAGCACGAGGACTGGAACGTTATGAAAAGATGGGGTCTGACTTTGTTCGCAGCGGGAAGCCTGGGCCTTGGTGGCCAGGGTTTCGCACATCCGGCCGAGTATTCACCGATTCTGGCGCGCGCCTATATCAAATCCGGGGCTATCAATCCCGAAAACAGCCGCGAGTTTCGCCTTGATGAAGCCGAGCAGGAAGTCGAAGTCGGCAAATTCTGTAAGCAGCTCGGTCTGCAGTTTCGGAAGTTCGGCTGGGAATCCGATCCCTGCGGCGCTGTGAAATGGCAGGCGAGCATTCAGACTGTGGAAAAACGTCCTTTGCTCTATGCGTCCTTTGGCAAGGGCAAGGATGTGACACTGCTGCTCAGCGCTGTTCATCCGAACGAAGTTACGCCCGTACCCATGGGCTTTCGCCTGGCGCGGCATCTTATGGAAAATCCGGAACTGATCAAACCCGATCAGAAGGTTGTGATTGCGCCGCTGATCAATCCGGATGGATTTTTCTCCGAAAAGCCCATTCGCACGAATGCGCGCGGCGTCGATCCCAATCGCAATTTCTTCACGCTCGATTGGTATGAAAAATCCCTGAGCTGGTGGCAGTCGGGTCGCAATAAAAACCTTGCGTACTTCCCTGGGCATTTTCCGAATTCGGAACTTGAAACCATCTTTCAGGTGCGCCTCATAGATGATTTTCAACCGGATAAGATCCTCTCGATTCATGCGCCTTTGGGTTTCCTCGATTACGATGGCCCCGGCGATGAAAAAACCAGCACACTGACCCCTACCGAAACGCAGGCCCGGCAGCTGGCGGCGGCCATTTCCAAAAAGGCCAATAATTATCGGGTCGTCGATTATTCCTTCTATCCCGGATCGCTCGGGAACTTTGCCGGAAATGAGCGGCATATTCCGACAGTTACCCTGGAACTTAAAACCACGGACGCGAAAAAGGTCGATGAATACTGGGGCCAATTCCTGCCGGGAATGCTCGGGGCTATCGAATATCCGTTCAAGAAATCCGTGGAAGCCAAGCTCAACACTTTCAAATTCTATAGTCATTACGAACCTTTGGCCATCAAACCCAAGGACCGCAGCTGACCCTAAAGGCCCTTGTGATCCAGGCTTTTTAATGCCATATTCTCGATCCTAATTCCGGCTATTCCGCCGAATTTTGCGAGAGAATATGGACCAGTCCCCTCTTAATCTTGAAGACTTTCGCTATGATCTGCCTGACCATCTGATCGCGCAAACGCCGCTCAGTGATCGCAGCGGATCACGTCTTTTGATTCATCATACCGATGGCCAGCTGCAGCACAGCATGTTCCGCCATCTGCCGGAGCATCTGCCCAAGGGAACGCTGCTTCTATATAACGATAGTCGCGTGCTGCCGGGACGCTTGCTCGCGCAGACGCAGCATGGCGGCAGACTCGAACTCATGCTGATGCGGCCTTTGAGTGGACAGGGCAATCGCTGGGAAGCCTTGGGGCGTCCGCTTCGGAAACTTCATGAGGGGCTGAGCATTCCCTTAGGCGCCGGTTGTGTGGCCACGGTGGAGCGCCGAATTCAGGATGCTGCGCAGCCTTATTTGGAAGTGTCCTTCAATCTGGAGCATGAGGCCTTTTACGATTGGATGGAAAAGGAAGGCTATATTCCTTTGCCGCCTTATATTGCCCGGCCTGATGCGCTGAGCGCCCCGTCAAGTCCCGATCGCGATCGTTATCAAACGATCTATGCCAATGAAAAGGGATCGGTGGCGGCTCCGACTGCGGGTTTGCACTTTGATGACAGGATGTGGCAGGCGTTGCGTGAGGCCGGGGTGGAAACCGCGCCTGTGACCCTGCATGTGGGCGGCGGAACGTTTCTGCCGGTGAAATCGAACGAACTCGATGCGCATGTGATGCACCGCGAAACCTATCGACTCAGCCGGCATAGCTTTGCTGCGATTGAAAAGGCTCTGGCGGAAAAGCGGCCGATCGTGGCCGTGGGCACAACCACGCTCCGTTGCCTGGAATCCTTTGCCGTGCGTATGCGTGAAGAGGGTGCGGCGGCGCTGCTGGATCAGTGGCAGGAGACGCAGCTTTTCCTTTATCCGCGGCATCGCCAGGATATCCATCGGCCTTGGGCCATAAGCGGCCTTATGACGAATTTTCATCAGCCGGAGAGTTCGCTTTTGATGCTGGTGTCGGCGTTGGTAGGCTATGAGGCTATGCAGGATATTTATCGGAATGCGGTGGCCCAGGAGTATCGTTTCCTGAGCTACGGCGACACGAGTCTTCTCTGGCTGCCGAATTAACGGACGGCGTTGAGTTCCATAAGCTTCACCAGCATCTGCAGATCCTCGACCTGCTGCTTGAGCTGGGCGATCTGATTGTCTTTCAGTTTGACCTGCGCTTCCATACTCTGGAGGCGCAGTTGAAAGCTTTCCTGCAGATGACGCTCGATGGAATTGATTCGAGTCACGCTGTGTTCGCAGAACTGCAGAAGCGCCTGCGTATCCACCAGCGTGTTATCATGTTTCTGAAGGTTACTGCTGATATTGCCAGGTAGCGTGCGGAAGCTGGCTCCAGGTCGGGGTGCCTGCATCACTGCGGGTTCCTCCTTGATGACCGGCGCCGGAATTGCCAGCGGCATCACAGGCTGGGGCTCCGTCGCCTGTCGTGCTTCAGCCGCAGCGAACTCTGCGGCCTCCGCGGCCGTGCCCGGACCTACCGGAATATAATATTTGCCTTCCTTCAAGACCGCCTGAAGCTTGCCGGTTTTAATCCGGCGACGGACGGTCATATCCGAAACGGCAAAGGTTCGTGCGTACTCCACTATGGAAAGCCACTGCTCAGCCATAGAACCCCTCATGCGCAAGCTGATTTTTGCTGCTGTTATCAGTCTAACGCGGGGCCGGGCAGTGTAAAAGTCAGCCAATTCCTTGACGCGGAAGCTGCACGGCCGGCCCCAGGATACCGGCATCTGGGTAAGATATGCCCCGGATTCCGTCCAGGGCCTGGATCTATTTCTTCCTTAGGTCGATCCGCGCATCGCCATCCACCCAATCCACGAAAGCCACACGCGGGGTTTCCACGCGGTCTTTGATCAGAAGACTGGCGATCGGGTTTTCGATTTTTTCTTCCATTTTCCGTTTCAAAGGCCGGGCACCGTAGTTCGCGGTGTCGATGCTTTTCACAAGGCCGTCGCGGACAGCATCGGTGACCTGCAGCTCGACGTGAAGTCGGGCGAGACGTTTGCTGAGGTCATTCAGCATGATCTCGACGATCTCGCGGAACTGGTCGCTGTCGAGGCGGTTGAAAATAATGATCTCATCGAGGCGGTTGATGAATTCAGGACGCAGGAAGCCCTTGACGATTTTGAAGATCTCCTTGGTTTCCTGATCCTTGGACCACTCATTGACCTGAGCCCCGATACCGATCGGTGTGCGGCGGTCGGACATCACTTCGGAGCCGATGTTCGAGGTGCCGATGATCACACAGTTCGCGAAACTTACGCGCTGGCCTTCCGAATCGGTGAGCCAGCCTTCATCGAGGATCTGAAGGAGGATATTGAAGACATCAGGGTGAGCTTTTTCGAATTCATCGAAAAGCACAACCGAATAGGGCTGGCGCTTCACTTTTTCGGTGAGCTGACCGCCTTCGCCATAGCCGACGTAGCCGGGGGGCGAGCCGATCAGTTTACTGACATCATGCTTGGCCATGTACTCGGACATGTCGATGCGAATGATGCGATTTTCGTCGTCCATGATTTCCGCGGCTATGGCCTTCGCAAGCTCTGTCTTACCAACGCCTGTTGGACCGAGGAAAAGGAACGAGGCGATCGGAACATTGGGACGACGAAGCCCGGCACGGTTGCGGCGGATGGCGTTCGAGACGGATCGGATCGCATGGTTTTGTCCGATGACCCGTTTTTGCAGATGCTCTTCAAGGTGGAGCATCTTCTCGACTTCGGTGGCCACCATTTTATTGAGGGGGATGCCGGTTTTTTTGCTGATGACGGCGGCCACGTCTTCGCGGTCGACGCTGCGATCCTCCTGGCCTCTTTCCTTTTGGAATTCGGCTTTTTTCTGCTCCATTTCCGTTTCGAGCTGAACGAGTTCCATCTGAAAGCGCGACATCTGCTCGAAATCCTGGGCATTGAATGCACGGGATTTGGCTTCGGAAAGCTCCTGGCGCTTCTTTTCCAGTTTGCGAAGATCGGGCGGGGTATAGATCACTTTCAGGCGTTTCACCGCACCGGCCTCGTCGATAAGGTCGATGGCCTTATCGGGAAGACTGCGGTCCTGGATGTAACGATGAGAAAGTTCAGCGGCCGCGATCAGCGCGTCTTCCGTGTAGTGGACCTGGTGATGCTCTTCATATTTGGGCTGAATGCCCTTGAGGATTTTAATCGTATCCTCGACGCTGGGCTCTTCGACACGAACGGCTTCAAAGCGCCGGGCCAGGGCCTTATCCAATTCGATGTACTGCTTATATTCACGGTTGGTGGTGGCTCCGATACACTGCAGCTGACCACGTGCCAGAGCCGGCTTCAGCATGTTCGAAGCATCCAGAGCACCCGAGGCGCGACCAGCACCGACCACGGTATGGATCTCGTCAATGAAGAGGATGATTTCCCCGGACGAAGCAACCACTTCATCACGGATATTCTTCAGACGCTCTTCAAATTCACCCTGCATCTTCGCGCCCGCGAGCAGCGTGGCGATCTCAAGCGAAAGAATTCTCTTATTCAAAAGATATTCGGGCACATCCGCAGCGGCGATGCGGTTGGCCAGACCTTCGGCAATGACGGTCTTGCCGACACCCGGCTCACCCACCAGCAAAGGGTTATTCTTTTTACGACGGGAAAGGATCTGAATCACCCTTTCAATCTCGGCATCACGGCCGATAACCGGATCAAGCTCCCCCTTGCGCGCCAGGGCAGTCAGATCGCTTGTATATTCATCCAGGGCGCTTTGCCTGGATTCCTCTTCCCGATCCGTGATTTTATGGTTCCCGCGCATCTGGTCAAGAACACGCGCACATTCTTCATAACGCAGCCCGACCTCTTCCAGGATGCGTGAGGTTCCGGGAACGGTCCTATCAAAACAAGCTAGAAACAGGGCTCCGGTCGAAATATAAGTGTCGCCCATGCGGCGTCGTTCACGATCCGCAGCTTCAAAAAGATTCTCCACATCCTTGGTCATCCGAATCTGTCCAACCTGACCCTGGCTGAACTGGGGCAGCTCGTTGATCGCGGCCATGGCCCGGTCGACCATCTCCGAACGCAGTTCCCCAGCGTCGCGATCAAGTTCGTTAATGATTTTGACGACGATGGAATCCTTCTGATCAAGCAAGGCCATAAGCAGCCCTTCGGCACCAACCACCGCCTTGCGCTGGTTGGCATATTCCATCAGTGCTGCTTGGAGAGCTTCCGTAACCTTCACTGTTGATATCTTCAGCAATCTCTGAACCATGCTGGCCTCCGGCTTTGGACAGGTGAGCCCCGCAATCGGGGGTCCTTACTTCGCTGCAGTATATCATTGCCCGAGGCGCCAAGGGCTTCTATATTCAGGTGCGGCTAAATCGTCGGAGGTAATTCTATGGATTTTCGTGCGGCTCTCTTTGACTTCGACGGGGTCATCGTCGACAGCACGCCGACCCATCTGCGCGGCTGGCAGGCAGCGTTTCAGGGCTTGTTCAAAACCGATCTCGACTCCGCAACCCTCCAGAGCCTGGTGGGCCGTTCGACCGCAGCGATCGGCCGAATCCTTGCCGATCGCAGTGGCTACCCTGCTGCCAAGCCGGAGTTAATCCGGCGCAAGCAGATCCATGTTTTCGAACATCTTGGATCCATTGATCTGATCGAAGGGGCGCGGGAATTTCTGGAAGAGCTGCACAGACGGGCGATTCCGTTTGGAATCGTCAGCAATGCCCCGCGCGATTTCATCGGGGCCGCCATTGAAAAGCATCGCCTCCCTGTGCCTTTCTATTTAGGATTGGACGACTATCGACGCCCCAAAC
Source organism: Oligoflexus sp. (assembly GCF_035712445.1). Classification (NCBI taxonomy): domain Bacteria; kingdom Pseudomonadati; phylum Bdellovibrionota; class Oligoflexia; order Oligoflexales; family Oligoflexaceae; genus Oligoflexus; species Oligoflexus sp. The sequence continues at coordinate 131,408 of NZ_DASTAT010000071.1, forward strand.
CTGATGCGGAGCCTTACGTCAAAGGCGCGGTCAAACTCGGTTTCACCTTCACCATGCATCCCAGTATCCTCGTCTTTGAAGACAGCACGCACGGCATAGATGCTGCGATCGCTGCGCACATGACGCCAATCGGCATCTGCTCGCAGCATCGGCCCGAGATTCTGACCAACGCGGGTGCCAGACTCTGTTTTGAAAATATGCGCGAGGCGGCCGTACTTCTTACTCGATAGACTCGCGAAGAAAATCCTGCCGCATCCGATCCAGCTGACCCGAAGTTTTCATCTCCTGAAAAATGGCATCGAGTTTCGGCACGAGGGCTTCGTGTTTTTTATGAACGTAATGAAAGGCTTCGATGCGTTCGAGGGGCGGCTTGAGCGCCTGGATGGAAGAAAGCTTAAGTTCTTTAATAAGGGCGAGGCCATTGATGTCACTGAAGATGGCCACATCAATGCGATCGGATTCGAGCATCTTGAAAAGATGACCAGGCTTATCGACGATCGTGACCCGCGGCAGACCCTTCACGCCTTTTTCCGCATACACCATGCCCCGCATGATACCAATGCGCAGATCGCGCAGGCTTTCCCAGCCGTTGATCCTGAGATCCTTGTTTTTGCTGAAAGCTGTGGCTTCAAACCAGAAAATGGAGGTGGGCACGCGTCTCAGAGAGGGGAATTCCTTCTCAACATCCTTGATCCGCGAAAGGTCGGCATCCACATAGCCGGAGTTGGCTTCATAGAGGGAACGCTTGCCGGGGAACTCGATAAATTCAATGGGGATTTGAAGGCGGTCATAGGCCTCGCTGACAATACGCATCAGGAGTCGATGATCCGGGCTTTCCATTTTTGCGATACGGAAAGCGTCCTTACCCTGGGCTCCGACACTCTGAGCAAGCAGAGCCGTGATCATAAATTTGAAGATAAGTCTTAGCATTCACCCTTCAATGCCGCCTGGATGATTCCCATTCTAACAGAGCATGGAAGTCTTTTGAATCCAGGTCATTTCGGAGTTTCTAACGGTGGGACGGATACCAAACGCAGCCTACGGATAATTACCGATGGATGGTCGAGAAGCAGAATAAGCGCGCCTGCCGACTGACAGGCGCGAGACAAGGAATCAAATCACACTGCTGGAAACCAGACGCAGATTGGCTGCCGACTTTTGCTTTTTAATCGGAGCCGGAAGGGTATCGAGCTGTTCCACAATATAGTTCCACAGCTCGACGCGATTTTTCATCGCCTCCTCGGCCGCCTGCTCGGCTTCCATGCTCATCTTTTCATCGTTGTTGCAAAGGATTTCGACCAGTCTTCCGCTCGCGGAAAAACCAGGACGCTTCAATCCTTCGATATGACGCTCGAAATAATCCAGAAGGCGACTGATCTTCACGTTGCCACCGAGCTGACCAAGGCGCAGAAGGAAGGAATCGGGAATGAAGGGTTCGCCTTCGTAAAACAAGGCCGCGGCGCGCTCATGCAAAGGCGCCTGCGCGAAGCGGCTCATTTTTCGAGCATAGCGGCTGACTGCCGCCGGAAAGCGCGCGTGCTTCAAAGCCGTTTGCCAGTTCTGTCCAGAATCCTGCAGATCAAAGAAGGAAACGATCGGACTGATATTCGCTCCCAAATCCTGCATGGCTTCCAGATAAATTTCGAAGTGACTCAGGAGCGAACCGTCCTGCTGCTCTTCGACTTCCTCCTCCAGGACCATCTCCGACACAAGGCGAATGGCTTCTTTCTGCGACTGGGAATTCAGAGGATGGATCAAGCCCACCAGCTCCTGGTGGATTTCTCTTAAGAGGAAATTATAGGACCACACGCAAATGACATGATGTTCCATGAACAAACGCAGGGATTGTTCATCATTCACACGTTCGTAGAGCTTATGGTTTTCCAAAATCTGGAAATACCGCTCAGTGATGAAAGACATTTGATCAATCCTCCTGAAGGGGGATGGGCAGATAAGCTACCAAATACGAGGGTGAGGTCCTATCTAAATTATACGGGAAGGATGAGCGGGCGAATAGGCCCGCGCGGAAGACAAGACGGATTCCCGCTTCATCTTTAACTTTTCGGTAGGATATGCTGATCCATCAATTCGGCTGTCGCCGCCAGAATACGCTCAACGCTCACCTGGTCGTAACATTTCACAGGCTTATCGCAGGATTTTTTCCAACACGGCGAACAGCTCACATCGGACTGTAATTTCACGCCGCGATCATAGAGATCGATCTCCTGAATGCAACTCACGCCGAACCACGCGATCGACGGTTTTTTCAAACCGATCGCAATGTGAAGTCCGAGCGAACAGGCGGAAAGAACCATGTCGGCCGTGTTCATCCAGAGTACACCCGATCGAAGGCCTTCGGTGGTCGGCGTGTTCAAAACCAGAGGATCATTGGCGAAAGCTTCTTTCATAAGACGCTGGCGCTCGGTATCTTCCGGGCCGCCGAGCAAAGCCACGGCATGATCAGGCCAAGCCTGACGCCACGCGCGAATCAATTCGATCGAACGTTCGACCGTAAATTTCTTATAAGGGAAAAGCAGCGAACAGCCCGTGTTGTAACCGATGATGCCTTGGGCTTTGCCACCGATCAAAAACTCACGCCGTCTGCGGGTTTCCTCAAGTTCCGCGGCTGTCAGCTGAAGGATGTAGGGATCACGTTGCCAATCGAGGGCCATGGTTTCGGTGATCTGCTGCGTTTCGGTTTTCTGATTGATGAAGAACTTCAACTCATCATTCAGGCCAACATCGTACTGATACTGCGCCTCAGGATTCAGCGGAACGATCACGCCGTTCGCATCAAGACCGAAGCCGCGCTTTTCCTTTGCCTTCAAACGCTGGGCGATCGCTCCTGCCTCAAGGGATTTATCCACCGCGAACAGCAGATCAAATTGCAGATGTTCCGCCGTATTGATCGCTGTGGTGTCGGCCAGGAGGATGCGATCTATATAAGGATTATTGTCGAGCAAGGCTTTCGTGTTCTTGAGCGTGATCCAGGTGATATGACTGTTTGGATAGCGGCGCTTGATGGCCGGCAGAAGACAGGTGCTGCGGAGCACAGCGCCCATGGCTTCCAAACTCAGAATGCAGATCCGCTCTTTCACGGGATCATAGTGCGGACATCCAGCGCAGTCACGTTTGTGGACGCAGGGCTTGTATCCCGAAAACAATCGACAGTCAAATTTGTATGCCATAGACCTATCCTGAACTGCTATAGTGCTGGAATGTAAACATTTCTCACGGGATCCCATGCCGCACAAGGACCAGAACCACATCCGCATCATCAGCCCGGCCGGACGCTTTCAAGCCGAATTGCTGGACGCGCGCCTTAAGGAGCTGGAAGCCATCGGGCTTCCGCTGAGCTATCACAAACTCAGTCCTGATCCAAGCTGGCCCTTCACTGCGGGCAGCCGACTGGATCGACTGGAGCAGCTGCAAAGCGCTCTCCTTGCACCGGACGTCAGATATTTGATGAGCGTGCGTGGTGGTTATGGTGTGTCTGACCTTCTTGACGGTATTAACTGGGATCAGTGTCGCGCGATCAGACCCAAGGCCGTCATTGGATTTTCTGATATTTCCGCGCTCCACTCAGCATTTTATACCAAGTTAGGTTGGAATAGCATTCATGGCCCCATGCCCGCTACAGAACTTTGGCGAAAGCATGGGGATGATGACGTCAGGGCCTTGCTGGATCTCCTTTCGGGACAGCGCCGCGACGTTGAACTGCCATTGCTCTATGAAGGCAAGGGTCTGCCGCCGCGGGTGCAAGGCCCCGCTTATGGTGGATGTTTGTCCGTTCTTACGAATCTGATCGGCACACCCTATTTTCCCAAAACACTCGAAGGCCACATCCTTTATTGGGAAGACATCGCCGAGCATCCCGCGCGCATCATGCGTTTTATGAATCAGTGGATTCAAAGCGGAGCGCTCAAAGGTGTGCGCGGCCTTATACTCGGACGCTTTGTCGGCAGCGAGGTGGAAGGCATGTGCACCGAAGCCCATATGCGTGAGACTTTGGCGCAAAGACTGAATATTCCCGTCTGGTTTTGTCCCCTCTTCGGGCACTGTTCACCGAACTGGCCCTTGCCGGTCGGCTGGCCCGTGGACGTCGACGGCGATCGTTTGCGATGGACGATGGAGCCACAAATTGGACTTATCAATAGCTAGGAGGAAGCCTCTTGACGACGCAACTGCAACCGGGCGATGCCGTTTATTTCATGGGAATTGGCGGCACAGGCATGGCCTCTGTCGCGGGACTGGCTCAGGAAGCCGGCTTTAAAGTCAGCGGCAGCGACGCGAATATTTATCCCCCGATGTCGACCATGCTCGAAGAGCTTGGAATTCCCGTTCATACGCCTTACGGTCCGGAAAATCTGAGCAAAGCCCAGCCCAAACTCGTGGTCGTCGGCAATGCTCTTTCGCGGGGACATCCCGAACTTGAAGCGCTTTTGAGCAGCGGCATCCCCTATACGAGCTTCCCGGCTTTTTTGGGCGATAACTTTCTGCACAAAAGAGCCAGCGTCGTCGTCGCGGGAACCCATGGCAAGACCACGACGACTTCGATCATGGCCTGCGTCGCGCGCGACCTCGGCTGGGAGCCGGGCTATCTGATCGGTGGAATCCCTCGGGATTTGCCGCAGGGATTCGCACTCGGCAAAGGCAAAATCTTTGCGATCGAAGGGGATGAGTACGATACGACCTTCTTCGACAAGAATTCCAAATTCCTGCACTACAGACCGAAGTATGTGATCCTTAATAATATAGAGTTCGATCACGCCGACATCTTCAAGGACCTGGCTGCTATCGAAGCCCAGTTCACCAAACTGCTGGGTCTTGTCAGTGATCCGACAAAAATAATCGCCAACATCGACGATCCCGGAGTGGCGAGTCTCCTCGATCGACTGCAGTTGACGCAGAAAGTCACGACCGTCGCCACCCTCGGCAAAAATACCAGCGCCAAAGTGAAACTTCTTAATCTGGAAGCACCCGCGCCCGGCAAAGGTGACCTGTGGACGATCACCGTGCAAACCGCCGATGGACAGATGCGGGCAGTAAAGACCCATCTGGCCGGCCCCCATAATGCCGCCAACATCTGTCAGGTCCTGGCCTGCCTGGATCTGATTCAGGCCGCCGGTGATGCGCCGCGGGTGGATTTCACAAAGGTCGCCCAGGCCATCCAGAATTTCTCGGGCGTCAAACGCCGTCTGGATCGACTCGCCAGCGTTCGGGACATCGATGTCTTTGAGGATTTCGCGCATCACCCCACAGCCGTGAAAGCCGTGCTGGAATCCATGCGCACACTTTATCCCGGCCGTCGTTTGATCGTCGCTTTTGAACCGAAGAATGCGACCAGCCGGAGAAACGTGTTCGTCAAGGAGTTCGCCAAATCGCTGAGCGTCGCCGATCGCGTCTTTATCGGCGCATGCCCTGTTGATCAACGTATTCCCGCCGATCAAAGAATGAATACCTCGGAGATGGCGGAACTCATCGGTGAACGGGCGCAAGCCTTTGGTGACAATGAAGCTTTGCTTGAATCGCTGGTGGCCTTGGCCAAACCCAATGATGCCATTATTTTCATGTCGAGCAGCAGCTTCTCAGGCATTCAGTATCGCTTGGGTGAACGCCTGAGCCACCCGAACGCCTAGGACTTCACCCAAGACATTTGACCGTGCAAAACACGACGTCTCCCCGAATTCTTCTGAAAATCCCACCTCCCCTTCCCTCGAAGGGGAGAAACGCAGCCTTTTAAGCGAAATCCAGGTTGCATTTTCCACCCCTCTGTGATTACGATTACCCCTCGTTATTGGCGACATTTGAGGTGTTCGAATATTTTCATATACTCAGGAGAAGACAGGATGATTCTCAAGACTCGCAAACCCTGGGCTGCTGTAGCAATGGCTTTGTCCATTGGTCTGGTTGGTTGCTCGGATGACAAGAAACCAGAAGAAGTAGTTCAGCCTGCTCCCGCCGAGCAACCGGCAACTCCTCCCGAGCCAGCTCCAGCTGCTTCGGCTGCGGAAGTGACCCAGCCTGTTTACTTTGCATTTGACGACTACTCGCTCAATAGCGAAGGCCAGGGCCAACTGAACAAACTCGGTGAGTTCATGAAAACCAGCGCTCGCGCTGTAACTCAAATCGAAGGCCACACCGACGAGCGCGGCTCGGTTGAGTACAACCTTGCTTTGGGTCAACGCCGTGCACAATCGGCTAAGAACTACCTCGTTCAACTGGGCATCGACGCCAGCCGTCTGCCAACCATGAGCTACGGCGAAGAGAAGCCAGCTGTGGAAGGCCATGACGAATCCGCTTGGGCGAAAAACCGCCGCGCTGAATTCGTTCTGTCGAATCCCTAATGCTTCATGACCTCTGAGTCTCTGGCTCAGAGGTCAGGCCCGACCTCGGCCCCGTCATTCCCCCCGGAAAACAGCTTGCATCCAACCGCAGCACTGCGTTGCATTCTTTCCAGTCTCGGGCTACCATCACAAGTTCATTAGACTAGCACGTCGTCCCGTAGCGAGTCCCGCTCTATTCTGGCTCTATTCTGTCTGGAGGCCCCTCACAGTGGATACCGCAATTATCATAGCCGTCCTGGTTGCAACAATATTCGTCAGCTTTGTCGCGTTTATCGCGTTCAACAAGAAGAATTTCAAGAAAGCGTTCGAAGCAGCCCAGGCCGATTCCGAACGCATTCTGGAAGAAGCGCACCGTGAAAAGGAGCGTATCGTTCAGGAGGCCCATAACGAGGTGAAGCAGGAGGCCAAAACGCGCCGCCTGCAGTTCGAAACCGAAGCCAAAAAGCGTCGTTCTGAATTGGCCAAGCTTGAAAGCAAGGTGAAAGGACGCGAGGAACTGCTCGAAAAGAAACTGAGCCAGCTCGAAAAGAAAGAGCAGGATCTTGAAAAAATGACTGGCCACCTCAATCAGGAAGAGGAACGCCTGAAGCAGCTGATTCGTGAAAGTGAAAAAGCTGTCGAAGACAGTCGCAAGACCCTGGAAACAATAGCAAATCTGTCGCAAGAGGAAGCCCGTCGGGAGCTCATCTCCTCTTTGGAAGCCGAAGCCAAAGCCCAGGCCCGTGAAAGCCTCAAGAAAATCGAAGAAGATACCAAGCTCGAAGGTGAGCGCATTGCCCGTTCGATGGTCAGCCTCGCGGTGCAAAGGGTTTCCTCCGAATACGTGAACGATTCCACGGTCACGGTCGTCGGCCTCCCCTCGGATGAAATGAAGGGCCGCATCATCGGTCGCGAGGGTCGGAACATTCGCGCGATCGAACAGGCGACCGGCGTCGACCTTATCATCGACGACACCCCCGAAGCCGTGATCATCTCCTGCTTCAACCCCGTCCGCCGCGAAATCGCCAACATCTCGCTCCAAAGACTGATCGCCGATGGCCGCATTCACCCCGCGCGCATCGAGGAAACGGTGAAAAAAGTCACCGAGGAATTCGATCAGATCATCCAGGAAAATGGTGAGCAGGCTGCCTTCGATACCGGCATCACCGATCTTCATCCCGAACTCCTGCGTTACCTCGGCAAACTCAAATACCGGACCGCTGGGGCGCAGACCGTTCTGCAGCATGCCGTGGAAGTCGCTCATATCTGTGGAATCATGGCCGGTGAAATGGGCCTCAATGTAAAGAAAGCCAAACGCGTGGGCCTGCTCCACGATATCGGCAAAGCCGTGGATCAGGAAACGGAAGGCCATCACTCGAAGATCGGCGCCGATCTTTGTATCAAGTACAACGAGCCGGCTGAAGTCGTGGATGCGGTTCTGAACCACCACAACGAGGATCTGAACTACGCCTATCCATTGACCGTGGTCGTGCAGGCCGCCAACGTTCTCTCCGAGCGCCGTCCCGGTGCGCGTCGCGAGGTGCTGGAAACTTACATCAAACGTCTGCAGGATATGGAAGGCCTCGTGAATTCCATCCGCGGCATCCAGGAATCTTATGTTATTCAGGCCGGCCGTGAAGTTCGCGCGCTCGTGACGCCAACCGGCGTCAGCGATACCGAAGTGATCGACATTGCCAATGAAATCGCTCACCGTCTCCGCAAGGAAATGACCTTCCCCGGCCAGGTGAAAGTTATCGTACTCCGCGAGAGCAAATACGCAGAATTCGCTAAATGACCATTAAAGTTCTCGCCATTGGCGACGTGATTGGAAAACCAGGTCGCCGTTGTCTCAGTAAGCTCCTGCCCCTTGCCCGCGAGCGTTTTCAGCCGGACATCGTGATCTGTAACGGGGAAAATGCCGCGGGAGGCTTCGGCCTCACGAAGAAAATCTACAATCAGTTTGTGGACAATTTCGGCATCGATTGCATCACCATGGGCAATCACTGGCACGATAAACCCGAGATTCATAGCTTCGCGCCGCAGGCCGAGCGCCTTGTGCTGCCTGCGAACATGATGAACGTGGATCGACTCGATGCCGCGTTCCGGGTTTTGAAAAGCAAGTCCGGGCATAGCTTCGCCGTGATCAACCTCATCGGCCGGGCCTTCATGCATCCGGATAATCGCGATTTTTTCACGCCCGTGGAAGCCATACTCAAACAGCTTCCCGATCAGTGTAAAATTCGGATCGTCGATTTTCACGGCGAAGCCACCAGTGAAAAACAGGGCATCGGTCACTTCCTGAAGGGCCGCGCCTCGCTCGTTTATGGAACGCATAGCCATGTGCCGACAGCGGACGAACGCATCATGGGCGGCTTCACGGGTTACACCACCGATCTCGGCATGACTGGTCCTTATGACTCAGTTATCGGTATAAGGACGGAAGCCGCGCTGCAGCGCATGCAGACCGGCGAAAAACGCCGTTTTGAACCCGCCACACATGACCTGTGGCTCTGCTTTATCCTGGCCGAAATTGACCCTGCAACGGGTCGATGTGTTGGCATTCAACGGCATCGTTGGGAATACGAGCAGATGAAAGACCAGATCACAGGGTCCGACGAAGATGAGTAAGCTCGCCAAGCGCCCGGCATTCGTGTTATGAACTTGGGTCAACCCCATCGCATTGGGGTATGATCCGGATGACATAAGGGCTGCGTCCCCGACGGGATTCCAGCCGCCAATATCTTTTGAAGGAAGAACACAGCATGCAACGAGGATCCTTCATCCTGGGCAGTTTCGGTCTTGCCGGTGCCCTTATCAGCGGCACCGCTTCCGCGATTTTTGTGGATGGCCATGGTTACTACAGCCTGCGCGGCGAAACCCGTACCAAACCAGAATTTCAGGCCGGTTCCAGCACGTTCCAGGCCGTCGATCAATTCTTCCGTCTCGACACGGAACTCCGGGTGAACGACAAATCCAGTGTCTTCGTGGAATTCAAAGTTTTCGATGATGAACGCGAAGCTTTCCTCGGTGATAAAGCCAGGCCTCAGCCTTGCCCATCGGGAGCCAATACTCCTGCCGGCACCGATTGCCAAATAGATCATCAGAACAGCGGTGAGCCGCGCTATCAGCCTTACCAGCCCAAGGTCACCAAGCTCTATGCGAAGTACGCGATGGATTACTGTCTTCTGACAGCCGGTCGCCGCGGTCGTCAATGGGGTATGGGCATGCTGCTCGACGACGGCACGCGTCCCTTCACAACCGACGCCAGCGTGTTCGATGGCGTGACCTGCGATATCAATATTCAGAAATCGCAGACTCTCGGTTTCTCGGTTGGTTATGACAAGATCTCGGAAACCGGATCCTCGATCCTTTCCACCGGAGTCGATAGTCAATCGTATGGCGCCACCAACAACGGTGATGACCTCGATCAATTTTTCCTGACTATCGAATACAACGATCATCGCGCCAACGCCGGCAAGGGCTTTTCCAAGCAGATCGGCATTTACTTCGCGAATATCGTCGGTGGTGACAACACCCGCACTGATTTGAAAATCGCTGACCTTTACCTGAACTTCCAGCTTCAGGACATGGTCATTCAAAACGAGGCCGTCTTCCGTCTCGGTCGCTCAGCAGATCCCAGCTGGTCGCTGCTTGGCGGCGCCCGCACGCTCGATATCGAAGACCGCGTGGTCAATGACCTGCAGTCGATCGCGCTGGCAGGATCGGTGGAATACTTCCTCTCGCGTTCAGGCGCTTACCTTGGACCGAAGGAATACAATCAGGGCAACGCCACCTCGCATTCGATCTTTGCCGGTTATGCCTACGCTCCCGGTGATGCGGATGGATACCTCGGTGAATACCCAGATCCCGCTGTTCCCAACAGCCCTCGTGACAAGAAGGTGACTGCGTTCGCGTTCCACCCGAACTTCAAACCAGGTCTTCTCCTTTTCAACGGCCGCAAAAAAAGCGACAGCATGCGCATTGATGGTGTGTTCGATCCTTATCGCGTCGTGAACGCAACCGTCTTCAACGCCGGCTACCGTTATCAGAGCGTTGAGAACGGCAACTTCGAAGCCAAGCTCGTGACCGCGAAAATGAACGAATCCATGCCGACCTCGGCTCAGGAAGCGGGCACGACAGGCGTGGGTTCCAACGGTGATAACCTGGGTGTGGAAGTGGATCTTTCCTATACCCGCGCTCTTGGCAAGGAAATGGAATTTGGCTTCGCTGGCGCCATCGGTCTGCCGGGCAATGCCTGGGAAACCAGTCCTGATGCCAAAGTCGAAAGCAGCTACCTCTTGCAATCGCACGTGACGTTTAACTTCTAAGATTGTTTTTTGACCATCAGCTGACGGCGGTGGAATGCAATCCCGACCATCAGCTGACGACGGCTGACATGCAATCTCAAAACTCCAGCTGGAGACGGCTGGAGTTTTTCCCCAGACCCACCCCTCGATTTCCTCGCGCATTCCCCTTTTTTATCCTTATAATGGAAGAGTCTTAGCCGGCATCCCGGACCTTTCCCTACGAGCGGAGAAAGCCTATGCATCAGAGCGAATGGCCTGCCCTGCAACGTCTTGATCTCGCCTATACGATTCCTTTCCTTTCGGCCTCGGCGGCGGCCATGTGTGAGCTTGGACTCGCGTCGGATCGTGATGCCGATAACCTCAGGCAAACCATCAAGGATCATCAGAGGCAACGCGGGGAAGGGCACAAGGTCCTGCTCCAGGAACTCATGGATCAGAATAATGCCATCGTCGCTCTGCTTCAGGCGCGCTATGGATGGGATGGCTTCGATGCCCTTCTTTTCCGCTGGACCATTAGCCGCGCCGCGGAGGATTTGGCTCATGAACTGTGGAATTTCAGCGAAGAGCTGGTGAAAAAAGCCGAGCTGATGTTCAACCAGCCCATGCTGATCATGGAGGGGGATGCCGTCGAACGTCGTTCGCTCTTTTCCATCTTCCTTGTGGATGTTGCGGCCCATATTGGCGGGATTGCGGAACAGCTGCAGAACCACGGTCTGTCGCTGCGGATTCACTATCCCCTCCCCGCTCTCGATGTGAAGCTGGACGGCCTCGACAAGGGCCTGGCCACGCACCTGGGCTTTACCTTGGGTGAAGTCGAAGCCCTTCCCTATCAAAAGCTCCAGGGCACCCTGCGGCTTCTTTATGTGGAGATGGAAAATCTCTTCGCCCTCCTATCAGCCACCCTGACTCAGATCCGGGCGAACTGCACAGGCAGCGATCACGATCAGGCCGTGCAAATGATTATCGAGGATATGGAAGGCGAAATGGGGCGACTGCAAAAAACGCAAGTTTATGCTCCCGCAGCGTTGCCTCAGATGGAGAATCGTCGGCAGAGACTGCTCGGAACTCTGCTTGCGGTGCGTTCCGGTATTCATGAAATACGGCAGCACTTTCAGGATATTCTGCGCACCAGTCGCGTGAAGGCACCTCTGGAATGGGTGTGGCCCGTGGCCGAGCGCCGACAGCTTTTGAGCGCCCTTCTCAGCCGCTCCGTCAGCATCCGCGATGCCGAGCTCGCCATGGATGCACTCGAACGCTACTGCCGCCAACACCTGGTTGCACCTGATCAACTCCTTGGTGCTGAACTGAATCGAATTCATAAGGAACTCGATGAGGCGTCCTTGCAGATCCTTCGTAAAATCGCTATGGATAAGGGGATCGGCCAATCCTTGATCCAGGAGAAACAGGTGGTATTGCATCGCAAAGACAAGTTGCTGCATGTCATCCAGACAAACTTAAGCCGCGCTTTGGTTCTGACTTTTCTGTGCCTTTATCTGCCAGGCTGTGGAGTTAAGACCGCTCCACGCTCGGACGTCCTTGACCTGCGTCCCGCAGTCCCCTACCATGCGGAGCAACGCACAAACCAGAAAAGTACGGAAAAACCCGTTCAACCCGCAACACCATCAAGACCACAGGAGAAATGAAGCATGGGCTCTGCACCGCGCATCACGGGCGTCTACACGGCAATCGTCACCCCCTTTACCAAGGACGGACAGATCGATTGGGGCGCCTTCGATAAGCTGCTGCATATGCAAGCCCAGGCCGAAGTCGATGGTGTAGTCGTGACCGGAACTACGGGGGAATCACCCACTCTCAGCGTCGATGAAAAAGTATCCCTCTATCGGCGTGCGCGCACCTTCCTTCCTGCCAGCGTGAAAGTCATGGCCGGCACGGGCGGCAACGACACGAAACAGTCGGTGGAATTATCCCGGCTCGCCCAGGATGCGGGCGTGGATTCGCTTCTGATCGTCACACCGCCTTACAATAAGCCTACGAAAGAAGGACTCTACGCGCACTACGAAGCCATTGGCAAAGCTGTGCGTATCCCGCTTTGCCTTTATCATGTCCCGAGTCGCACGGGTCAGAGACTTGCCCCTGAGGAACTCGCCTACATCTGTTCGCTGCCTCAGGTGACCGCAGTGAAGGAGGCGAGTGCGGATCTCTGTCTTTTTTCGAAAGCCGTAAGCCTGACCCTGGGTCAGGCGGATTATTTGAGCGGTGATGATTTCACCTTCCTGCCGACGCTCGCTGTTGGTGGCCAGGGCGTGATTTCGGTTGTCACCAATGTCTTCCCACGCGCCCTGGTGCAGTTGACCCGTCGCTTCCGTCGCGGGGACACCGGCGGCGCTCTGGCGATTCATCAGGCGATCTTTCCTTTCGTCGAATGTCTGTTCCTGGAATCGAATCCGGGCCCTGCGAAATATATCCTGGCTCAACAGGGCATCATTCAGGATAGCCTGCGTCTGCCTTTGGTTTCGGTTCAGCCGCCCACCGCAAAACGTCTGAACGAATGTTTTGAAATGACAAGACAGAAGCTTCAGGATGTGGGAGCGCTTTCATGAGCATCAAACGCGTTTGGATCAATGGGCTCTCCGGCCGCATGGGCCTTGAACTGCAGACTTTGATCGCGTCCTCCGAACGATGGGATCTGGTCGGCGGCACGAGTATCGGCGAGCTGGTCGATCGGGAATTCAATATCACCGAAACGAACTGGAAGCGTCTTCCCGAATGCCTCAACCGAACGGATGTGCTGATTGATTTCTCGGCCCCGGCGGGCAATGCCGAGCTTTTGAAGTTTTTTCAGGAAAGCAACGTGAAGGACAAGGCGGTGCTGATCGGCACCACCGGCCTGGATGCGGATCAACGCGGCGCCTGGAAAAAGCTCGCCAAGGAACGCAATATCCGACTGCTGCTGGCTCCGAATACCAGTCTTGGCGTTCTGCTGACCCTGAAGGTTTCCCAGCAGCTCGCGGGTGTCTTGAATAAATTCGATTTCGATATCGAAGTCGTGGAATCGCATCACAGGGCGAAAATTGATGCCCCGAGTGGAACCGCCAAATTTTTGGCGGAAGGCGTGGCGCGCAGTGTGGATAAACAAACCATCTACGGCCGTACCGGCAAGCGTCAGCCGAATGAAGTCGGGATTGCCTCGCTGCGGGGCGGCTCGGTTTTCGGTGAGCATGAAATTCGTTTCCTCGGGGATAACGAGGAGCTGGTCGTGAGTCATCGGGCTTTGTCGCGTACGCTTTTCGCGCAGGGCGCGCTTATGCTGGCCGGATGGATCGTGACCCGGAGTCCGGGCCACTATGGTCTTGAAGATGTCAGTATTGAAGATATGCTGAAGCTTTTACAGGAAAAAGGCGCTTAATCCTCGCGCCGGGCCTGCTGCAGATTGTAGTGGGCCGTGCTTCCTGTTTGCACCACGGAAGCTGTCCAGTAATCCACGGCAATGGTATCCAGACTCAGGATGGCTCCCTGCTGGCTTTCCACGATCACCGAGTAAACTCCAGGATTCATATTGAAGAAGACGGTCCGGCTCAGTCCCTCATCGGCGTTGCCGAAGGACCAGCCCTGGTTATAAACCTGACCCTGACTATCGACTAGTGATACATTCACCGCACCCATGCCGCTTTCCATGCGATGCAGAACCACGACGGCCCCCATTGCGGAATCAAAAGCTATGGATGCATGATTATCCTGAACCGCGAGTTCATGGAACACATCCTGGATGTAGCCACGCTGCAGCAACGGAGCCACAGGAATGCTGCGGCGGACCTGCTTGTCGCGATCGAAGGTATAAAGAGCCGTTTCAAATTCAGGAGCTTGGGCCACCGTATAGAGGCGACCTTTGAAAAGAGTCGTGCCTTCCTCGTAACCCAGAACCGCATCCCCAACGCGGGCCATGCTGCGGTTTTCACCCACAGTGATCATATCCACGAAGTCGATGGGTTGCAGAGGCTGTTCAAGTGCGGCCTTCTCTTCATAGATCTGATCCACAGCGCTCGGCACCGCAGCCAGGAACACGCGACCGTTGTCGTTGTTCAGCAGCGGCAGGTCTTCTTCCGTGTGAGCCCCGGCGAAGACCGGCATCGAAAGAGCCGTGCGAACATTGTCGCCTTCGAAGGTCAGCTCCACGAGTCCAGGCTTGATATTAAAGAAGCAAAAGCGTCCCACAGCATCTGTTTCATGCAGACTGGGCTGGGGCCAACCGAGCTGACTCACATAGTAGGGTCCATCCGCTTCCACATTCAAAGATACCTGAAATCCGGGAAGAGCCTGACGCCCATCTTCAGACATGACCCGGGCACAGAGTGAAGCCTTGTTCGTGTCCTGAGCCAGATCAAGTATATTGAGATAGTTGGAATAACTGCGGTAATTCATCGTACGCGTGCGCAGAACCTGATCGCGACTGTTGCGATAGAGGGCCACTTCACTGACCGTCGGAACGATCTGACCATTTTTCTCGTCCTGAATCTCCACAAAAAAGCGGGAGCCTTCAGGAATTTCGCCGAATTTCGCGTGGCCGTTGGCCGTTGTGCTGGCCTTCAAACGCGTGCCGAGGATTCGAACCGAGACGCCGCTCACAGGAAAAATGTCCGCGTTTTCTGGCGAGGAACGTTCATCAAGGACCTGAATATCAAGCGTGCGATAATCCGGGCTGGCATCGGGATAGAAAAAGCGGGCCTGCTGGGTTGCGACGCGTTCCTTGGTCGCTTCCACCTGGGCTACAGATGTGGCCAAAGTCAGAGGTTGGCGCGGTTTTTCCTGGCTATCAGCCGGAACCTCAGGCGCAGACAGAGACGTTACCGGGG
Organism: Oligoflexus sp.; assembly: GCF_035712445.1. Classification (NCBI taxonomy): domain Bacteria; kingdom Pseudomonadati; phylum Bdellovibrionota; class Oligoflexia; order Oligoflexales; family Oligoflexaceae; genus Oligoflexus; species Oligoflexus sp. The sequence goes on from NZ_DASTAT010000071.1 coordinate 146,852, forward strand.
CATCTCCGTAACTGGCATAAGGCTGCTCCATCAGGGGCAGAACGCTCGTCAGTTTTTGGAACGATGCCGGACCTTCGCTCGCCAAAAGCGGATCACGATGCTGCGTGCCGTCGCTGACTTCGATCGGGATGATATAGAGCTGATCGCCATAGGTCACATAAAGTTCCGTGCGGCCGGCATCACGGGCGTCGAGTTTTTTACGACCCGCATCCCAGCGCACGATCTTGGAATTTCTTAAAAAGATCTGGGGAGCGCCGCGCAGGTTCTTATCGACGACCGTAACGCCATCATCCTGCACCGACATTTTCAAAGTTTTGGGAGTAATGCGCAGCTCGTCACCGACTTCCACCAGTTCAAGCGTGGCGCCTGCGACTGTCACTGCGCGCTGAACCTGTTTCAGAGGAGCGGTTGGGGCTGGAGTTTTCGCGGCCATCGGCAAAGGACGAGGCGCTGCTTCCGGGGGCAGATCCATTTTCAAAGCCGCTTCGGCTTCGCGCAGGATTTCCTCTTCCTCCCGTTCCCGGGCTTTCATTTCATCAGGCAAAACTACGGGCGTCAGTGCACCTCCGGTTTTAGGACCGGCGACATAGACGAGCGGTTTTTGAGGATTCACAACCAAAGGAACCGGCGGCGCCTTGCGATCCAATGGCAATTGCCCGCGGGCAGCGGCCATGAGTTCACTTAAGGTTTTCGCGGGAAGATGCTTGATCGTCTGCAGATCCGCACCGGGAAGAGTGCGGGTCTTGGTCGGCTCAGCGGATAAAAAATCCTGACCGACCGCAAACTCGCCGTCCGCAGCGTGAGCAGGCATCGCCAGCCAGGCTGTCAAAGCCAGCATGGGAAGGGCGGCAGGTTGTTTCACACTACGCATGGATGATTCCTGATTCCACGGATGTTCCCTCGTGAAGGCTCATCGGCAGAAGCAAAGGCAGCCTTAAAGGCATACTCGCCTCTTTTATGATACCAGAAGGCCAGGACACACGGGCCTTATCTTACCGGGTCATTATTAGGAGAAGCTGAGAAAGAAGAAAAGAAGCTTTTTTTCAGGTTTTACCAAATCTACAGGCTTCGCACTTTTTCCTGAAGCCCGACGGGCAAGGTTGGAATAACCAGAAGTTCAAGCAAAGAGGCCTGGGAGCGTTTTGCGGGGTCGAAGCCTAGGGATTTTTCCCAGTCGGCCAGGATCTTCTGGGCCCCTTCGATCGAAGGAGGCTTTCTGGCTTCGATTTCAAAACAGCGAATCACGCGATCGAGGTACTGCGCCTGATAGTAAACCACTTCGGCATCGGGAAAGTAAAAGGCCTGGACCTCCTTGCGAAGGGTTCCCTGCCACAAAACCCCAAGCGGAGCAAGAAAGGCCCGGATGCGTTCGATCTGATTGCCCTTGGCAGGATCCAGATCAAGATTCACTTCCAGGCGCACTTCTGTATCCGCGCCGAGGCTTTTCACGGTCAGCTGCTGCAGGTAGCTATCAATCCGATGCCGATAGACAGCCTGCGGCGGATTTTCGACCAGGAAATAGGTGTCCTGCACATCCGTTTGGATGAATTTTTCCGGCTTCCGTTGATGCAGGTCATCGAGCAGGGACCTGATGTCCAGGTCTGCTTCGATGACGAACTTATGCTCGATTTCCAGAAACTGCAGGTTATCACTCATTACTGGATCTGTTGCACAGTGAAGAGGTTACTGGCTTCCTTGCCGAGCGAGGACAGCGAAACCGATACGAAGACGTAACGGTCACCATCGCTGAGCCAGGTCTTGCGTGTCATCAGACTGTTGATGATAGGAAAAACCTGCTCGATGTCGGGCGCTTCATCCAGAAGAATCCCAACCACGCCCCGCACCAGACGCAGACGGCGCACCACATCCGGGGACATGGTCACGGCGATGATTGGCGTCTGCACTCCATACGAAGACAAGTGAAGAGCGGTGTTACCGGCTTTGGTGATACACACGATGCCTTTGGCCTGATTGCGGTAGGCAGCGCGATAGGCGGCAAATGTTACCGCTTCGATCTCGGTCGTGATCTCGGGATGTTTTTTCACCCAGTTCAGACCCTGAGTCGTCGACGATTCGGCGTCTTCAATCGTTTTCACTGCAAGGGCCACGCCCTTCTCAGCAAATTTTCCGTAAGCGAGCTCTTCAGAAAGAACCACAGCATCCGCGCCGTCAAAGACCGCGTTGGCGATGTCGGAAACTTCAGCGCGCGTCGGCGTTACGTTGTGCCGCATCGAACCGAGCATCTCACTGGCAACGATCGACATCTTGGCGTAATCATTACACTTTTGGATGACTTCCTTGGTGACCATGGGAACCAGAGCCGGATCCATCCGCATGGCGAGTTCCACGCGGGAAATGACGACGCCATGAACGAAGGGCAGGAGCTCTTCGAGGTTTTTCAGTGTGCCTTTGGTGGCGACTTTCAAAAGCAGCCAGGGGGAATTCGGCTGCGCTTCCAGGCGTTTTTTCACCTTCTCCAGATCCGCGGCATCTTCAATCGAAGGCAGAATCAGATAGTCGATGTCGGGATCCGAAGCGGCTTTCCACGCGTCTTCAGGCACGGTATCAATTCTGATTTGTTTTTTGGTGGCGGGAACCACGACATCGCAATCGTTATGGAGCACACCGCCCTGAACGACTTCGAGAACCACGTGATCCTTTTTCACTTCCTTGGTCTTGCAGACGACCATGCCATTGGCAAGGTAAACCGAATGATCGACCGCGAAAAGATCGGGCCATTCTTCCGTGCGAATCGTCAGATCGCCCTGACCTTTTTCAGGGCTGACCTTGATGATGTCGCCGAATTTGAATTCTTTCGAACCTTCCAAACCGACCACCATACCGCGCACGCGATCATAAAGATCGACGAGCAAAGGCAGCTTTTCCTTGGCCATGGGGACTTCGCGTTTGATCCGGCGGCAGATTTCCCGTACGCGGTCTATTTCACCGTGTTTCGACACGATGCGAATGGCATCGACTTTGTTGGGGTCGATGGTGCGAATCAGTGCATCCGTCAAGCATGATGTTTCAAAAGACCAGACCACATGGGTTCTTCTCAGTTTGTTCATTCTTCTTTTCCACTCCCTCGAATCATTGTGCAGGAGCCCTGATAACACCGCGTTGGGGGCGATTTTTCCTGTCAGCTGAGGCGTTCACCCAGGCGGACAGGACGGCTGGACAAGGCATGGTCCATACGATAACGCTTTGCCAATGCCTCGTCAAAAGCAATAATGACAGTTGATCCCAGCATAAAGGTGCCAAGTTCCTGACCAGGTACAATCCTGTGTGTACGGTCCAGCTCAAAACTGCGTGGACCCTGCCGCGCCTGACCCAGACTGCCATTGCTGGCGAAATCTGTCAGAAACGGCGTAGTGATGCGACCCACATTCAAGGCTCCGACCATGGCCAGATAAAGCACACCATCCTTCGTCTCAATATCAAAGACAAGGCGTTCATTACGCGTAAAAAGGCTGGGCGTCCAGCGCACCGAAGGCTTGTTCACGGGCCATAGCTCACCAGGATAATAGCGAATCTTTTTCAGATCCCCCTGAATTGGGCTATGAACGCGGTGATAATTGTGGGGCGCCAGATAAATGGTGGCCGACCAGCTCAGATAAAGATCGGGCGGAACATCATCACCAAACATGAGTTCCGCCAGCGAGTACTCAAGACCCTTGGCCTGCACCGCACTGTTTTCGGTGGCAGGACCCGACACGCTCAGGACGCCATCGCAGGGCATGACCAGATCGCCCTGAATCGGACGGGCTCCGGGTTTCAGCTTGCGGGTGAAGACATCCTCGATCGTGGCGTAGTCTTCCAGCGGTCTTTCCGCCTCGCTCATATCGATGCCAAAAGCTTTGACGAAAGCGCTGCAAACAGGCTGTCCGAGCGTTCCAGGCAGTTTTAATCGTGCGGCCTTGCCAGCGGCGAGACTGATCATATTCAAAGGCAGAATCTGCCCCAAACCACTAAAGACCTGCTTGCGCATTCCACTCTTCTCCATGCTGATAAGTCTTGGATGAACCGGAAATTTGGGCCTGATACGCGGCGAAAACTTCGCGCGATCGTGCACACTGTAACGCCTTCCGCTGGGGTTTGCCCATACCTCTTTGTTTGGGAAGACCCGGCAAAAGACCGAGGTTGGCGTTCATCGGTTGAAAATCCCCGAGCCCGCCTTCGGTAATATAGCGGTAAAGCGCACCGATAATCGTGCCGGCAGGTGGCATCAGAAAGCTTTCATTTTGCACCTTAGCGCTGGCAGCGCGGCCAGCCAAAAGCCCGATGGCGGCGGATTCCGTATAGCCTTCGACGCCGGTGATCTGTCCGGCCAGGAAAATCCGCGGCGCGGTTTTGAACGATAAATCCGCATTCAAAACATCGGGGCTTTTCAGATAACTGTTCCGATGCACAGAACCGAAGCGGAAAAATTCAACATCCTTCAGGCCCGGCAGCATACTGAAAACACGTTTCTGCTCCGGCCATTTCATTTTGGTTTGAAAGCCCACCATCGAAACCATGGTGCCTTCCTTGTTTTCCATGCGCAGCTGGACGGCAGCCCAGGGCCTGTGGCCGGTGCGGGGATCGGTGAGGCCCACGGGTTTCATCGGGCCAAAGCGCAGAGTGTCCCGGCCGCGTTCGATCATGACTTCGATCGGAAGGCAGGATTCGAAATACGCGACGTCTTCAAAATCGTGCAGGGGCATTTTTTCAGCCGCGATGACGGCATCCACGAAGGCCTCGTATTCCTCTTTATTCAAAGGAACATTCCAATAGTCCCCATCACCCGAATCATCATAACGGCTGGCGCGAAAGACGATGCTTTCGTCGATGCTGTCCGTTTCCAGTATCGGTGCGATGGCGTCATAGAAATGCAGACGGCGGCTGCCTTGACAAAGACCCTGGATCTGATCCACCAAAGGCTGGCTGGTCAAAGGCCCTGAGGCGATGATCCAGGCTTCGTTCTCGCCGATCGCAGGCAGTTCGGTGACTTCAGCGTCGACGCGGGTGAATCCAGGAAAGCTTTCGAGGGCTTCCAGAATATACTGGGAAAAAACTGTGCGCTCCACAGCCAGGGCCTGGCCTGCAGGCACAGCGGCATGGGCGCCGGCCTTTAAAATCAGGGAGTCCAGCGCCTGCATTTCGCTTTTCAAAAGCCCTGGGGCTGAATCGGCCAGCATGGATTTCAAGGAATTCGAACAGACGAGTTCGGCAAGATCACCTGTGGAATGCGCGGGCGTCATTTTCTTGGGGCGCATTTCATAGAGGCGAACCTCATGTCCCGCGCGCAGGCACTGCCAGGCGGCTTCACAGCCAGCCAGACCACCTCCGACGATATGAATGAGTGCCTTCTTCATAGATTGCTCCTGCGCATGGGTCGATTGGGCCGATAATCGGCCCAGCTTTATACCAAATCGCAGGACACAAGACGAGCCGTTCCATCCTGAATCAGGCGCAAAAACCTGATCCGGGGCTTGGACATGAGGACATTACTGGCAGTCGACGATGCGCGCAAACTCGACCGGGTCAAGCGAGGCGCCGCCGACCAGAGCCCCGTCTACGTCGGCTTGCTGCATCAGGCCTTTGATATTCGACGACTTCACGCTGCCACCATAAAGGATCCGCAGGGAATCCGCAGCGGAGCCCAGCTTTTGCCGCAAAACACCGCGAATAAACGCATGGGCTTCCTGAGCCTGAGCGTCACTGGCTGTCAGCCCGGTGCCGATGGCCCAGACGGGCTCATAAGCGATCACAAAGTTGCTGGCTGTTCCTGTTTGCTGAAGGACGGCTTCCACCTGACGCTTCAGAACAGCTTCCATCTGCCCGCCTTCACGTTCGGTTCTTGTTTCGCCGACGCAGACGATGGGATTGATGCCCTGATCCAGACAGGCCTTGGTCTTCAAGGCAACGCTGGCATCGGTTTCGTTATAATACTGACGACGTTCGCTGTGACCGATCAAAGTCCAGCGGATGCCCAGATCCTTCAGCATGGGAATCGACAGTTCACCCGTAAAGGCGCCGTCGGCTTTCTCATGGATGGTTTGCGAAGCGATCAAAATCCCGCTTTTTTCGCCGTATTCGCGGGCTATTCCAAGGAATGGGGCGGGCACGGCCAGAAGCACTTCGACCTGATCACGCTTCAGATTCTTGGCTGCGATCTCGCGACTCAGGGTCTGCATATATTCAGGAACCTTCGAGTAAAGAAGGTTCATTTTCCAGTTACCGGCAATCAATGGTTTGCGCATCGTTGGTCTTCCTTATTGCTTCAAGAGGACTTTGACGCCAGGCAGGATCTGGCCTTCCAGGAACTCAAGCGAAGCGCCGCCGCCGGTCGAGATGTGATCCATTTTATCGGCCACACCCGCCTTGTTCGTTGCCGCCACGCTATCGCCGCCGCCGACCACGGTAAAGGCCGAGCTGCGCGCCATGGCTTCTGCGATGCGAAGGGAACCCTTCGCGAATTTATCGAATTCGAAGACGCCCATGGGTCCGTTCCAAAGCACAGTCTTCGAAAGCCCGATGATATCGCTGTAGCGCTTGATGGTGCGCGGACCGATATCAAGACCCATCAAACCCTTCTGAATCGTGCGTCCTGGAATTTCAACAGCCTCGGCATCAGCATCGAATTTCGCGGCAGCGACGTGATCTTCAGGAAGAATGATTTCCACTTTACGAGCTTCGGCGTTGCGGTAGATGGAAGCCACGAGGTCCATCTTATCGGTTTCCACGCGGGAATCGCCGACGTCCACACCCTGATACTTAAGGAAGGTGTAGGCCATGGCCCCACCGATCAGAAGGTAGTTGGCATGATTCAAGAGATTCAGAACGACGCCGATCTTATCCGAAACTTTCGAGCCGCCCATGATAACGGTGAAGGGGGCCTGAGGTTTTTTCTGCAAAGCGGAAAGAACGCTGATCTCACGCTCCACCAGAAGTCCGGCCGCGCGCTTTTCGCTCGGGAAGAGTTCAGCCGCCGCGACCACGCTGGCATGCGCGCGGTGCAGAGTCCCGAAGGCATCGTTCACATAGCAGTCGAAACCGTGAGCGAGCTTGGTGGCAAAATCAAGGTCGTTCTTGGTTTCACCGGGATGAAAGCGAAGATTTTCGAAGAGGATGATCTGATTTTTATTCAGCTGATTGAGCACCTGTTCGGCTGGCTCTTCGGTATAGTCACGCACAAAGACGACTTCCACGCCAAGCAGTTCGGCCAGGCGCACGCCCACGGGCTCGAGGGAATACTCGGGCATCACTTCCCCATCAGGGCGCCCGAGGTGGGACATGAGCGCGATCTTGTTCGTGCGTTCCAGAATATAGCGCAGGGTCGGCAAGGCTGCCGTGATGCGGGTATCGTCGGTGATTTTGCCCTTTTTAATCGGGACATTGAGATCGAGGCGCACGAGGACTTTCTTGTTCGTAAGGTCAAGGTCCTGGAGTTTGCGGAATTCCATCGGGCTTTCCTTTCTTCGAGTCAGGCGTTACACTCTCGCAACATACCGGGCTGAGAAAACTCTGCAAGCGAAAGAGGACATCATGGCAAAGATCCACCACCTGTTTGTGATTGACCCGATCGAAAACCTGAATCTAAAGCTGGACTCGAGCCTGCGTGTTGCCCGTGCTCTATGTAACATTGGCCATCTCGCTTACATCTGTACGCCCGGTCAATTGGAATGGTTAAGCCGCGAATCCTGCGCTGCAGCGTTCGCTCAGGAGCTGGCTTTCCCGGACGGAGACATCAATTCCCTTCGCATGTCCCCGGCCCGCCGTCTGCGCCTTGATTTCTTCCAGGCCATCCATATGCGGAAAGATCCGCCCTATGACATGAATTACATTTCCACGACATGGTTGCTCGATTCTGCGGTGGAACGCGGCGTCAAGGTTTATAACGCGCCTCTCGCGCTGCGGAACCTGAATGAAAAACTCAGCATCTTTAAATTTCCGGACGCGATCCGTGATGGTCTCGTCTCCGCGGATCCTCAGCAGCTCCTGCATTTCATCAAGGAATCCGCGAATGGAGACGCCGTGCTGAAACCCTTGACCCTTTACGGTGGTCGCGGGGTTTTGCGCCTGAATCTGAATCAGCAAAAGGAAGAGCAGGTGCTGCATATCCTGCGCGAAGAAACCCAGAATGGTCAGGATCTCAGGCTGCTGCAGGCCTTTGATCAGCGTATTTTCCAGGGTGAAGTGCGAGCCTTCAGCATCAACGGCAAAGCGCTGAGCTGGTGCCTGAAGAAACCGCACGGCGATAATTTCCTGGCCAATACCCGCTCGGGCGCGACGCTGGAATCCTATCAGCCGCACATAGATGAAGTGGCGATGGTCGAGAATGTTGCCGGCGCGCTTGTGAAGGATGGTGTTTATTTCGTGGGATTTGACATCATTGGCAACTTCATTTCGGAAATCAACATCACAAGTCCCCGGCTTTTGCATGGGCCTGATGATACGCGCGACTACTATAAGGAAATCGCAGCGAGTCTGGCTCACGATCTGGGATAAGCGGGAAGATTCTGCCGACTTACGTCCTTTACGTGAAATAAAAACCCAAGAATTATGAGATGTTGCAGGGCCCCCGCTCAAGTCGCAGGCTGGATATCCGAAGGACCTCACAGCTTGCGTCAAGACAGGGAGTTTGCTCGTGAGAACACTTCGCCGTTTCTATACTGGTCTGGCTTTGTCGGCTCTTATTCTTTCCTCGAACTGCACCACCAGCGACAGCGGTGATGTAGAAGACAGCTTCGAGGCTGCGGATGCAGGCAATCAGGTTGTTGAAGTTCAAAAAGACGAAATCAATGACAGTGAAATCCCCGATCCCGAGCAGGTCGCCGCGGATGCTCAGCGTGCTGCGGAAAGCGCGGGTGAATCCATAGACGGCAACAGCTCCGGCACCATTCAGGATTTGACTGCCGAGCAGCAGGCCGAGCAAAAATCCCCTGATCTTCCAGAAGATCATCCGGCCGACGCCAGCAATTATCAGATGGCTGAGCAAAACAAGACAGCGCAACCTGTGAGCGACGTAGAGCCTGCGGCCCAGACCGACAGCCTGCCATCCCTTTCCCAGGTCGTGGCAGAAAGCGATACACCGGCCGACACAGCCTCGCCTATGCAGAATTCCATGGTCAGCGCCTCGGACGCCGGCATGGACAGCACTGGGACCATGGATTCCGAGAAACCAGCCAAGGCTCGTAAAAACAAGGTTCGGAAGACCCGCAGTCCACGCGGCACCGAGCACCTTTCCGGTAACTTCTATATCGTTCAGCCGGGCGACACGCTGGGTCAGATCTCGACCATCATCTTCGGAACATCGCGCCGCTGGCAGGACCTCGCAACAGCCAACAGCCTGGACGCCAATACTCCGATCTTCCCCGGTGACGTTCTTCGCTATCCCGCAGATTCTGCCTCGGCGTCATTCGAAAGCGCCTATAAGAATCTGCCTCGCTCGAAGGTCGTTGTGCAGAAGGGTGACACCCTGGAGCTGATCGCCGAACGTCAGCTCGGTAATAAAGCCTTCTGGAAACTGGTCTGGCGCTGGAACGAAGCTATCATCGCGGAACCTAACAGGATTTTCGAAGGCCAGAGCCTTGACTACATCGCGGCCGAGGAACTGACCGCACTTCTTTCCGATCGTAAGGGACTTAAGTCGGCTCACTAAGAACCGGAATAGCTCCATGATGTCCGTAAAGTAAACTTGCTCCTCAAGGTCTTTTTCAACCGGTTCGATAAGTTGGAAGATACAAGATTGGGACCATGAGGAGTTAATGATATGGCCAACATGCTCGGCAAGTACTTAGGTGGTATCGGTGGTATCGCCTTTACATTCGCCAGCTTTATCGCCTGTGGATCACAGATGTATAAAGTCTCGGTGCATGAGGACATCGACACCACGAAGACCGAGACGGCCAGCCCGCATTCCAATGATAAGACATCGACTCTCTATGGTATTCATGCCGCCAAAGGCTGGAACGGGGTTCATATCCCCTTCAAGTTCGGCAAGGACATGACCCAGCAGCAGAAGGTGCACCTGATGGCGGCCATCCAACGCTGGGAATGGGCCGTCGGCAAAAAGCTCTTTGCATTTGATGGTGATCACGCGGGTGTGACCGGAGACTCCTTCAAGGACCTTTATAGCTCGCTCCAGGACAATGTGAACGGACATTATCTGGATAACAACTGGAGCAAGACCGGAAAGCCTGACTCCGTGCTGGCGACGACGATCTGGAACAACGGATTCGATGCCTCGATCATTGCCAAGGCTGACATTCGCTTCAATACTCAGAACTATCTGATCGGCGATAGCATGACTCTGAAAGCCAAGGATAACAAGGACGTCGTCGACATGCAGTCCTTGGCGCTGCATGAACTCGGTCACCTTCTTGGACTCACGCACGTCTCGGAAGACGTGGATACCTTGTCCATCATGAACCCTGCCCTCTTCATCGGCGAGGGCCTTGCCACTCGTGAACTGTCACGCGGCGATATTGAACGCATCCAGACCGTTTATGGATGCGAAGGCAAGGCCTGTGACATTGATGCGCTGCTGAAAGAGCAGGAAACGGCCGACTGGGAGAAGCTCACGCTGACCGCCCAGGCCTGGATCGAAACGAAAGCCCAGGAATCACCCAAGCTTCAGTTGAACTAAGCCATAACCACGTCATCTTAAGTTGTGAACCGGGTCCTTTGACCCGGTTTTTTTTCGTGTCCACGCTCCCTCAAAAAGTCATCGACGCCCGGTTCGCTGCATCCTATATTGATGCGAAGTGCGCGGACAGTGCCATAAGGAGCGTGTCATTCCATGATAGAGTTGGAACCCAGCTACGACCATAAGCAATACGAAAAGAAATGGTATCGCCACAGCCTCGAAAACAAGTTTTTCAGCGCTCCCGTCGATTCCAAAAAAGTGCCCTATACCATACTCATGCCGCCCCCGAACGTGACCTCCCAGCTGCATATGGGCCACGGGCTTGGCTATTCGATTCAGGATCTTTTCATCCGCTGGAAACGGATGAAGGGTTTCAACGCCTGCTGGCTGCCCGGCACCGACCACGCGGGCATTGCCACGCAGATGATGGTGGAAAAGGACCTGGAAAAGGAAGGCACGACGCGCTGGGAAATGGGCCGCGAGAAGTTCTTCCAAAGACTTGTGGACTGGAAAGATAAATACGGCGGCATGATCCTGGAGCAGTTTAAGACCATGGGTTTTTCCTGCGATTGGGATCGGCTCGCGTACACCATGGATCCGAAGCTTTCGGAAGCTGTGCGTTACGTGTTTGTGGAGCTTTACAAGGAAGGCCTGATCTATCGCGGCGAACGCCTTGTGAACTGGGACACCGTCCTGCAGACCGCTATTTCTGATGATGAAGTGGAAAGCAAGGAAATCCAGGGGATTCTTTACTATTACCGCTATCCGATCGACGGCACGGATGAATTCATTCCGATCGCCACGACGCGTCCGGAGACAATGCTCGGTGATACCGCGGTTGCTGTCAATCCCGAGGACGAGCGCTTCAAACACCTGATTGGCAAGCAGGTTCGCCTGCCTTTTGTGAATCGTTTGATTCCCATCATTGCTGATGAGTATGTGAAAAGCGAGTTTGGAACCGGCGCTGTGAAAATTACACCGGCACACGATCCGAACGACTTTGAGATCGGCAAAAGGCATAAGCTGCCCTTCATCAACGTGATGACCCCGACCGGAACCATGGCCGAGAATACTCCTGCTCCATTCCAAGGCCTCGACCGCTTTGTCGCGCGCAAGGAAGTCATCAAGCAGATGAAGGCCCTTGGTCTTTTTGATGAAGAAAAATCCTATAAGACCACGGTTCCGCATTCCGAACGCAGTAAGACCATTATCGAGCCCCGTCTGAGTCTTCAGTGGTTTGTGAGCATGAAGCAGCTCGCGGAACCTGCAGCTGAAGCCGCACGGAGTGGCGAACTGCAGTTCCATCCGGAAAGCTGGAAGAAGACGTATCTTTACTGGCTCGATAATATTCAGGACTGGTGTATTTCACGTCAGCTGTGGTGGGGCCATCGGATTCCCATCTGGTATTGCAGTGATTGCCCCGAAGTGACCACGGGCCTGGAAGATCCCACGCAGTGTGCGCACTGCGGGTCGAAGAAGATTCGCCAGGATGAAGACGTCCTGGATACCTGGTTCTCAAGCTGGCTCTGGCCTTTGAGTCCCTTTGGTTGGCCAAGTGATGGCAAGAATTCCAAAGAGCTGGAGTATTTCAATCCCACCGACGTGCTTGTGACCGCACCGGAAATTATTTTCCTTTGGGTCGCGCGCATGGTGATGGTGAATTTGAAATTCAAGCAACGCCTGCCCTTCAAACATGTTTATTTCAATGCCACGGTCTGCGATAAGCAGGGCCGCAAGTTCTCTAAAACATTAGGAAATGGCATTGATCCGCTGGAAGTCGTCGATAAGCACGGTGCGGACGCCGTGCGTTTCACTGCCATCAGTCTTGCGCCACTCGGTGGTCGCGTGCGGATGGATATCGAGGATTTTGAAAACGGCTCGCGCTTTGTGAATAAGATCTGGAATGCGGCGCGTCTTGTGTTCCAGCACCTTGATGGCAATCAGAAGCTGCCTTCGCTGCAGGGTTTGAATTTAACCTTGGCCGAAAAATGGCTGCTCCATCGCCTGCGTGAAGCCACAGAAAAAGTGGACCGTCATCTGGAAAGCTTCCGCGTGAATGATGCTGTGGAAGAGCTGCATCACTTCATCTGGGGTGCTTTCTGTGACTGGGGTCTTGAATGCGCAAAGACCGATCTGGCCTTGCCTGCGGGGCATAAGGACAAAGAGCGGGCACTGTCCGTGCTCGTCTATGTCTTCGACGGCGCCCTGCGTCTTGCGCATCCTGTGATGCCTTTCGTCACGGAAGAACTCTGGCAAAAGATGCCGCAGCATCCCGATTGGGGCGCGCGTCCGGCGAGTATCTGTGTGGCCAGCTTCCCCGACGCTCAAAAAATCCCGAGCTATGAAGAGGAAGCCAAACAGTGGAAAACCGTCCAGGATATCGTCTCGGGCATCCGCTCGGTCCGTGCCCAAATGGGTCTTCCGCCCAAACAGGAACTTCCTGCGCACATCCGCATCGACGAGAGTCTCGCGAAAACCGTGGCCGAAGCCGAGGAATGGATCAAGCGCCTCGCCCGCGCTGATAAAGTCGTCTCGGGCCCGCAGGTCGGCCGTCCCGGACAATCCCTGTCTGCCGTCGGCAAAGGCTTTGAAGTCTATCTCCCTGTGCAAGGTCTCATCGACATCGACAAGGAAAGAAAACGCCTTGCGACCGAAGAGCAGCGTTTGCAAAAAATCCTCGATGGCATCATGGGCAAGCTGAACAACGCAAGCTTCGTCGAGCGTGCGCCCGAGGAAGTCCTGGTTCAAACACGGGCTCAGAAGTCGAACATGGAAGAGCAGCTGAGTGCGATTCGGACCAACCTGAAGGCTTTGGCTGATTGAAAGTGGGGGCCCGTTTATCGGGCCCTTCCGAAAAATCCCTGGCTCAAACGCAATAGAACCCTTCGTTCTTCATCCCCTGGCAACGGCTCCCCTATGGAGCTCTACGCCAAAACAAAGGAATGAAACATGTCTCAAAAGTTTTCTTATTATTCGCTTTTTTCCTAATTTCTCCCCTATCTTTGATTGCCGACAGTGCCAGGGCGCAGTCTGCCGATGACATTCGGGAAATTCGTAAAATCCTGGCCGTGCAGCAGGCAACCATTGCTGAGATGAAACGCCAAGCAGTTCCGGTTGGCACTGTTGTGGCCTTTGCCGGAAACAGCATACCCAAAGGCTGGCTGCTCTGTGATGGCAGCGCCTATGCGAAAGCTACCTATCCTGATCTTTTCAATGCCTTGAACTCGACTTACGCAACGCAGGTGAACAATACAACAGGCACAAGCTTTGCCGCACCCGACGAAAACATGTTCCGAGTTCCGGACTATCGCGGCGTCTTTCTCCGTGGAACGGGCGCCAATAGCCTTGGCGTAACCACTCAGCTCGGTGGCTGGCCGGACGATTCCACTGCAGTCAATAGTTTAACGGCCGCATCCAGTTCCAGGAGCACTTCGCAGTCCACTGTCAGCGATCCTGGTCATGCTCATACTCTTTCGCAAAACGCCAACTTCTGGAGATTGGGTGGGAATGGTGCAGGTTTAAATGCGCCCGGTTTAAACAATACTGCGATTTTCTTCCTGGAAGTGCAAAAGGCACAAACCGGTATTGGGGTCTCGACGAGCACGTCGACGGAAACCAGCACAACACTGAGTGGTGCAGCCGAAACACGCCCGCAGAACAGGGGCGTTCAGTACATTATCAAGGCAGGATACTAAAAGGCTTTCATCAGAGATCACGGACGGCCACAGCAATCCGCTGCACGGCTGTCAGCAATTCATCTTCACTAATATTGAGCGCCGGGGTTAACGAAATCCCCTGCCCCTTATCCCCACTGGCCAGAGCAATCACACCATGCCGCCGCAGGATATCCATCAAACGCGCACCAGCCAAAGGCTCGCGGAGTTCGAGTCCAACCATTAGGCCGCGGCCGCGGACGGATGAATACAGAGGATGATTCTGTAGGGTTTCGCGGAGCATGACCTGGAGTTTTTCTCCGAGTTCCATGGCGCGTTGAGGGAGCCTTTGTTCCTGAATGGTGCGCAGGGTTTCAGTGCCCAGGCGACAGGATAAGGGATGACCGAAGAAGGTTCCGGTGTGAATGCCTTCGCCTTCGTTTTGCGGCCAGGCGTCCATGACGTCCGTACGGCCGAAGCAGGCGGAGAGTGGAAGACCGCCGCCGAGGGCTTTGCCGAGGCAGAGAAGGTCGCATGGAACCATTTCTGCGAAGGTTATTTGGCCTGTGCGGCCGAGGCCGGTGAAAACTTCGTCGTAGATCAGGAGGACTTTTTCCTGCTGGCAGATTTCGTAAAGGCCGGAAAGCCACTCGAGACTG